>NZ_JBEOVF010000037.1:0-111549 GCF_040295365.1 Streptomyces sp. NPDC002838
CTGGTCCTCGTGACCGCACTGGGCCTCACCGCCGTGCGCTGGTCCCAGCGCTCCCGTCACCGCCCCATCCGATAACGCACGACGCCCTGTACTCCGTGGACCGTGCATTCCACCAGACCGGCCCTGGTTCTGCTTGCGGTCCCAGTGGGTATTTGTCATCTCCACCTTCCTCATGGCGGCACTTCTCTCCGCGTGAGTGTGTGCCTCAAAGCCGTCATGAGATGGAACTCCCGACGCCGGGGGTAGCCGGACGTTCGCGCGTCTGTGCGGCTTCAGGCATCGCATTCGCCGTCGCGGACGAGCGTTCGCCGCTGTACGGCGTCGACGCCGAGAGCTCGGTGGTCCGCGGCGGACGGCTGCAGGTGCAGTGAAGGCGCGCCGACCCCTTGGGCGTGCAGGCCCTGGTGAAGATCTAGAGTTGTCCGCCCAGGATCATGAACACATCACCAGGAGATGCGATGCGGAAGTATCTGGTCGCTCGTGGCGCCCTCGCGGTGGCAGGAGCCGTCGCCCTCGTCGTCAGCGCGACGGGTACCGCCAGTGCCGCCGACACCACGCTGCGGCTGACCCGCAGTGGGAACACCATCGGCACCATGACCCACCTCGACCCGGACCCCGACACCTTCCGTGTATGCGATACGCGGGCCGACGGACACGGTGTCACCGGCAAGCTCTACATGTACGTGGCCGGGTGGCAGTTGAAGGAGACGAAGGCGGACGGTGGCGACTCCGGATGCGGCTACTTCGACTACAACGTCGTCCCCTATGCCGCCAAGTATCTGATGAAGCTGTGCTGGAACGGTCCCGGCGAGGTCTGCGCCAAGAAGGAGTTCACCGAGGACTGAGCCGGCCGAGGCCCTGCCGGCCTCAGGCTCCGGGACGAGGCCGGCACGCTCCCGGTCGGCGGCGAACCGAGTCCCGTACGACGACACGGGTGCCCAGCAGGACATGCTGGGCGGCACCCGGCGTCTCGCCGCCCAGCGCCAGCCGCACGGCCGTGCGGCCCAGCTCCTCGTGCGGGACCTGAACGGTCGTCAGGTCGATGTCCGCGGCCGGGGGAAGGTCGTCGAAGCCGACCAGCGAGACGTCGTCGGGGATGCGCAGCCCGCGTTCGCGCAGCGCGTCGCGTGCGCCGGCGGCGATGAGGTCGTTGCCGGCGAAGACGGCGGTGAAGTCTCGTGGGCCCCTGTCGAGCCGTTCACGCATCATGCGGTGGCCCTCGCCGCGCTCCATCGTGCCGTCGAGCTCGAGCCCGGGGTCGTGCGGGACGTGGTGCGTGGCCAGTGCCGCGCGGTAGCCGGCGATCCGGCTGTCGGGGGTGGTGTATCCGGTGCGGCGTCCCAGGAACAGGATGCGTCGGTGGCCCGCCGCGAGCAGGTGGCTGGTGATGGCGTGGGCGCCGGCGGTGTTGTCGTACTCGACCACTATGGCCGGCACCTCGGGGCCCAGCGGTGGGCGGCCGCACAGCACGAGCTGCGAGCCGGCCCGGGCGAGCGCGCGGGCGTAGTTCGCCATGCGCTCGCGGTAGGCGTCGTCGGCGACGATGTTGCCGACGAGGATCACCGCTTCGGCCTGTTCCTGGCGCATCAGCGCGATGGTGGCCAGCTCCCGCTCGGGGTCGCCGCCGGTCGTGCCGACGATGCACAGCCTGCCCTCCCGCGCGGCCTCCTCCTGCACGCCCTGCGCGACATGGGCGTAGTGCGGTGAGATCACCGAGTTGACGACGATGGCCACGCTCTTGGGACGCACTCCCGCCAGTCCTCTGGCATGGGCGTTCGCCACGTAGTCGAGCTCGCGTACGGCGCGCATGACCTTGGCGCGCGTGGAGGGGGCGCTGGGGTAGGTGCCGGACAGGATCCGGGAGACGGTGGCGACCGAGACGCCGGCGTGTCGGGCCACGTCGCGGATCGTCGCGAGGCGGGGGTGCCCGTCGTCGGGCGTGGTCCGGCGAGGCATCGGGCCTCCTGCGTCCGGCACCTGTATGGAAGCGTTTCCGCTCGAGGGTCGCGCATACGATCAGGCGCGTCAACAGGATGGTCCTCGCACGGTCCGGCTACCTTGACGCGTACCCATCACGGTGCTTCCATCCCGAGTGTGTAAACGGTTTAACTCTTCGAGGTTTCCGGCCTGGGCCGAGGGCGGGCACCGGCGCACTCACACCCCCACCATGAGCCGTTCCAGGAGGCTGTCATGTACATGAAGTTACGCTGGCGGGCCGCCCATCGGGTGCCCCTCACCGTCTCGGCGGCCCTGGCCGTCTGCGCCACTTTGGCCGCGGGCCCCGCGAACCCCGTTTCACCCGAGGCCGCGGCGGCCGGCGATCCGACGATTCAGGCC
The DNA here is from genome assembly GCF_040295365.1 of Streptomyces sp. NPDC002838. Classification (NCBI taxonomy): domain Bacteria; kingdom Bacillati; phylum Actinomycetota; class Actinomycetes; order Kitasatosporales; family Streptomycetaceae; genus Streptomyces; species Streptomyces sp. NPDC002838. Next base: position 2,338 of record NZ_JBEOVF010000037.1, read on the forward strand.
GCCCGCGTGATGGAGAACCTCGGCCGCGGGGTCGTGGCGGTCCGCTCCAGCACCACCCAGGTCCTGGTCTCCTGGCGGCTGCTGGGACTCGACCCGGAGGGCATCGGCTTCAACGTCTACCGGTCCACCGGCGGCGGCGCGTACGTCAAGCTCAACTCCGGTGTCCTGACGGGCGGGACCAACTACGTCGACTCCACGGCCGACCTGACGCGGTCCAACAGCTACCGCGTGGCCCCGGTCGTCGGCGGACAGGAGCAGACGCCCAGCGGGGCCTTCACCCTGACGGCCAACCACGCCCAGGAACCCGTGGTCCGCGTGCCGTTGCGCTCCGGCGGTCCGGTGAAGTTCGTCTGGGTCGGCGACCTCGACGGCGACGGCGAGTACGACTACGTACTGGACCGGCAGACCTCCCCCCAGAAGCTCGAGGCCTACAGCAGCCGCGGGCAGTTCCTCTGGGAGGTCGACCTGGGGCCGAACAGTCAGAACCAGGACAACATCGAACCGGGGTCGTCCGCGATCGACCTGGGCCACTGGGACGGCGTCACGGTCTACGACTTCGACAGCGACGGCCGCGCGGAGGTCGCCCTGAAGATCGCCGACGGCGTCAGGTTCGGCGACGGGACGACCTGGACGCACGAGAACGACGCGCGTCAGTTCATGGCCGTACTCGACGGCCGGACCGGAGCGCTCCGCAACTGGTCCGCCGTACCGACCACTTACCTGGGCGACGGTCCGATGGCCGCACGTCTCGGAGTGGCGTATCTCAACGGCACCACGCCGAGCCTGGTCGCCTACATGAAGAACCGGCGCGACGACGGGGCCTTCAACCTGATGATGGGCGCCTGGAGGTTCACCGGCAGCGCGCTGAGGCAGGAGTGGACGTGGTCGCGCGGCAGCCAGAACGCGCCCGACGGGCACAACACCCGCGCCATCGACGTCAACGGTGACGGGACGGACGAGGTCGCCGAGATCGGGTTCGTGCTGAACGGCGACGGCTCCCTGCGCTACTCGATGGCACCCCAGGGCATCGTCCACGGCGACCGTTTCCACATCGCGGACATGGACCCCGGCCGTCCGGGCCTGGAGGGCTACGGCGTGCAGCAGGACAACCCGAGCGGACTGCTCGAGTACTACTACGACGCGTCGAACGGCTCCGTCATCTGGAAGCACAACGGCGGCCCCGCCGACGTCGGACGCGGCATGGCGGGCGACGTCGACCCGCGCTTCCCGGGCATGGAGGTCTGGTCCTTCTCGGGCCTGTACAACGCGCCCGCCAACAGGCTCACCGAACCGAACGCGTCACTGCGTCCGTGGCCGCAGCTGGGCCTGTGGTGGGACGGCGATCTCACCATGGAGCTGCTCAACAGCGGCAAGATCGAGAAGTGGGACCCGCAGAACCCGACGTCGAGCGGCAGCCTCCCCCGGCTCGTCAGCACCTGGAACTACGGCGCCGTCACGGCCGCACAGGGCGGGCCCACCCTCGTCGGCGACATCCTCGGCGACTGGCGTGAGGAGGCCGTGTACACCAACGCGTCCCACAACGAGCTGATCATCTTCACCACGAACCAGCCGACGAACACCCGGCTGTACACGCTCGCGCACAACCCGGCCTACCGGAACGCCATGACGTTCAAGGGGTACATGCAGTCCCACCACGTCGACTACTTCCTCGGCGCCGGCATGGCCAGGCCGCCCCGGCCGAACATCGCCTACGCCGGCTCCGCCGGGTAGGCGTGTCCCACGAGAGCCCCGGTCAGCTGCCGACGTAGGCCGCGAGGTGTTCGCCGGTGAGGGTGGAGCCGGCGGTGACGAGGTCGGCGGGTGCGCCCTCGAAAACGATCCGGCCGCCGTCGTGGCCGGCGCCGGGGCCGAGGTCGATGATCCAGTCGGCGTGCGCCATGACCGCCTGGTGGTGCTCGATGACGATGACCGACTTGCCGGAGTCGACGAGCCGGTCGAGCAGGCCGAGCAGCTGCTCGACGTCGGCGAGGTGGAGGCCGGTGGTCGGCTCGTCGAGTACGAAGACTTGGCGGTCGCCGCCCTTCGCGGCCATGTGGGTGGCCAGCTTGAGCCGCTGCCGCTCGCCGCCGGACAGCGTGGTGAGCGGCTGGCCGAGGGTGAGGTAGCCGAGCCCGACGTCGGCGAGCCGGTCGAGGATGGCGTGGGCGGCCGGCGTGCGTGCCTCGCCGGCGGCGAAGAACTCCTCGGCCTCGGTCACCGACATCGCGAGCACCTCGCTGATGTCGCGGCCGCCGAGGTGATAGTCCAGTACGGACGCCTGGAACCGCTTGCCCTCGCAGTCCTCGCAGGGGGTGGCGACGCCGGCCATCATCGCCAGGTCGGTGTAGATGACGCCGGCGCCGTTGCAGGTGGGGCAAGCGCCCTCGGAGTTGGCGCTGAACAGCGCCGGCTTCACGCCGTTGGCCTTCGCGAACGCCTTGCGGATCGGGTCGAGCAGTCCGGTGTACGTCGCCGGGTTGCTCCTGCGCGAGCCGCGGATGGGCGCCTGGTCGACCGAGACGACACCCGCCTCGGCGGCCCCTGAACCGTTGGCCAGCGATCCGTGTATCAGCGAGCTCTTTCCGGAGCCGGCGACGCCGGTGACCACGCAGAGCACCCCGAGCGGGATGTCGACGTCGACCCCCCGCAGGTTGTGCGTCGTCGCGCCCCGGATCTCCAGTGCGCCGGTGGGCTTGCGCACCGTCTCCTTGAGGGCGGCCCGGTCGTCGAAATGGCGGCCGGTGACGGTGCCGCTCGCCCTCAGTCCCTCCACGGTGCCCTCGAAGCAGACGGTGCCGCCCGCCGTACCGGCGCCGGGGCCGAGGTCGACGACGTGGTCGGCGATCACGATCGTCTCCGGCTTGTGCTCCACGACGAGCACCGTGTTGCCCTTGTCCCGCAGCCGCAGCAGCAGGTCGTTCATCCGCTGGATGTCGTGGGGGTGCAGGCCGATGGTGGGCTCGTCGAAGACGTAGGTGGTGTCGGTGAGCGAGGAGCCGAGGTGGCGGATCATCTTGACGCGCTGTGCCTCGCCGCCCGACAGCGTGCTCGCAGGCCGGTCGAGCGCGAGGTAGCCGAGGCCGATCTCCACGAACGAGTCGAGCGTCTGCTGCAGCGCGGTGAGCAGCGGCGCCACCGACGGCTCGTCGAGACCGCGGACCCATTCCGCCAGGTCACGGATCTCCATCGCGCAGGCGTCGGCGATGGAGACCTTCCCGATCTTCGACGACCGGGCCCCCTCGCTGAGCCGGGTGCCGTCGCACTCGGGGCAGGTGGTGAAGGTGACCGCCCGCTCCACGAACGCCCGGATGTGCGGCTGCATCGCCTCCTTGTCCTTGGACAGGAACGACTTCTGGATCTTCGGGATCAGCCCCTCGTAGGTGAGGTTGATGCCGTTGACCTTGATCTTGACCGGCTCCCCGTAGAGGAAGGCCTGCATCTCCTTCTTGGTGTACTGGCGGATCGGCTTGTCCGGGTCGACGAAGCCGGACTGGGCGTAGAGCTGCACGGTCCACTGGCTGTCCGACTTCCAGCCGGGGATGGTGAACGCGCCCTCCGACAGCGACTTGGAGTCGTCGTAGAGCTGGGTCAGGTCGATGTCGGACACCTTGCCCCGGCCCTCGCAGCGGTTGCACATGCCGCCGGTGCGCTCGTAGGTCGCCTTCTGGGCCTTGGTCTTGGCGCCGCGCTCGACGGTGATCGCGCCGCTCGCCCGGACCGAGGCGGTGTTGAAGGAGTACGCGCTGGGCGGGCCGATGTGCGGCTTGCCGAGCCGGCTGAAGAGGATGCGCAGCATCGCGTTGGCGTCGGTGGCGGTGCCGACCGTGGAGCGCGGGTCGGCACCCATACGCTGCTGGTCGACGATGATCGCTGTCGTCAGCCCGTCGAGGACGTCGACCTCGGGCCGCGCCAGTGTCGGCATGAAGCCCTGCACGAAGGCGCTGTAGGTCTCGTTGATCAGCCGCTGCGACTCCGCGGCGATCGTGTTGAACACCAGCGAGCTCTTGCCCGAGCCGGAGACGCCGGTGAACACCGTCAGCCGGCGCTTCGGGATCTCGATGCTGACGTCCTTGAGGTTGTTCTCACGCGCGCCGTGCACGCGGATCAGATCGTGGCTGTCGGCAACGTGCGACGCAGGCGACTGCGTGTCCGTCCTCGTGGCCATGCTCATCGTCTCTCCATCTGTCGGGCGGAGACGCGTGCGCGGTCTCCATCGGGTCGCCCGGCTCGATCCAACCAGCTTCGCGCGGTACGTGCAGCACGTTTGTTCTAATTCGTCGGCGCGGTCGCGGCACGGGTCCGCTGTCCACCTGATCGACGGTGCCCGCTCTGATCGACGGTGCCCGCTGCGACCGCCGGACGGCTCAGGCACGCTCCTGGATGCGGATCAGGTTGCCCGCGGGATCGCGGAAGGCGCAGTCGCGGATGCCGTACGGCTGCTTGGTCGGCTCCTGGACGACCTCGGCGTCGCCGGCCTGCACCCGCTCGAAGGTGCCGTCGAGGTCGGCGGTGGCCAGCAGGATCCAGCCGTAGGTGCCCTTGGCCATCATCTCGGCGATGGTGCGGCGCTCGTCGTCGGTGATGCCGGGGTCGGCGGCCGGCGGCGCCAGGAGGATGGACGTATCGGGCTGGCCAGGGGGACCGACCGTGATCCAGCGCATCTTGCCCTGTCCGACGTCGCTGCGGACCTCGAAGCCGAGCGTGTCGCGGTAGAAGGCCAGGGAGGCGTCCGGGTCGTCGTGCGGGAGGAAGCTCGCGTGAATGGTGATGTCCATGGCCCTCACGCTAGGCGCGACTCGGGGCCCGCGCTTCTCGATTCCTGATCGGTCTGGTCACCTGTTTCGCCACGCACGACGGGATCCCCGCCGTCGCGCGCGCCGCCTCGCTGCGATAGACGCTGGGTGGCACACCGACCAGCTCGGTGAAGCGGGTGCTGAAGGTGCCCAGCGACGAGCAGCCGACCTCGAAGCAGACCTCGGTGACGCTGAGGTCGCCCCGCCGCAGCAGCGCCATCGCGCGCTCGATGCGCCGCGTCATCAGATAGGCGTACGGCGACTCGCCGTAGGCGAGCCGGAACTGGCGGCTGAGGTGCCCGGCCGACATGTTCACGCCGCGGGCGAGCGCCTCGACGTCCAGCGGCTGCGCGTACTCCCGGTCGATCCGGTCGCGGACGCGGCGCAGCCGCGCGAGGTCGCGCAGGTGCTGCTCCTCGGCGGGTCTGCTGGTCACCCGCAAAATCCTGCCACATGGCACGGACAGTTGGGGGCGGGGCGAACAGGTTGTGCCGTCCTTGCGGGCGGTCGGGCGGCTCCGGTGTCTCCCCGCATAGGCTGTGCGGCCACCGGCGACCAGGAAGGCGACATGAACCCACACTCCCGACAGAGCGACCCGCGGCCGGAGGTCGCGCCATGAGGATCTCGCAACGCGCCCAGGCCGTCGCCCCGTTCTACGCGATGGAGTTCGGCAAGCACGCCGCCGCCATGGAGGCGAAGGGGCATCACGTCGTCAGACTCAACCTCGGCGAACCGGACTTCGGCGCGCCCCCGGCCGTCCTGGAGGCGATACGCGAGGTCATGGACGGACGGCCCATGACCTACACGGCCGCGCTGGGGCTGCCCGCCCTGAGAGAGGCGATCGCCCGGTTCTACCTCGACCGGCACGGCGTCGAGGTCGATCCGGCTCGGGTCGTCGTGACCGCGGGGGCCTCCGCCGCCCTGGTGCTGAGCACCGCCGCCCTCGTCGACCCCGGTGACGAGGTGCTCATCGCGGACCCGTCGTATCCCTGCAACCGGCAGATCGTCGAGAGCTTCGGTGCCCGCGTCACCCTCGTCCCCGCCGGTGCCGAGAGCCGCTATCAGCTGGACGCGGCCTCCGTGCGGTCGTACTGGACGGACCGGACGCGCGGGATCATGGTCGCCACTCCGTCGAACCCGACCGGCACCTCGGTTCCGGCGGCCGAGCTGGCCGCGATCTGCGACCTCGCGCGCGAGCGCGACGCCTGGCGCATCGTCGACGAGATCTACCTCGACCTGAGCGACCACGACGACCAGGGCCGGCCCCCTCGCAGCGCCCTCTCGCTCGACCCCGACGCCGTCGTCGTCAACAGCTTCTCGAAGTACTTCGGGATGACCGGCTGGCGGCTCGGCTGGTGTGTCGTCCCCGAGCCCCTCGTACCGGCGATGGAGCGCCTGGCCCAGAACTACTTCCTCTGCGCCTCCGCTCCCGCCCAGCACGCCGCTCTCGCCTGCTTCACCCCCGAGTCCCTCGCGGTCTGCGAGGCACGCCGCGTCGAGTTCGGCCGGCGGCGCGCCCTCGTCCTCGACGGCCTGGCGCGGATCGGGCTGCCTGTTCCCGTCCCGCCGGACGGCGCGTTCTACGTGTACTTCGACGTCAGCCGGACCGGCCTGACCTCCTGGCAGTTCTGCGAACGCGCGCTCCAGGAGGCGCACGTCGCGCTCACTCCGGGCAGGGACTTCGGCGCGCATACGGCCCAGACGCACGTCCGGCTGTCGTACGCGGCGTCGACCGACGACCTACGCGAGGGCATCGCCCGGCTCGGGAAGTTCGTCGCCGCTCTCACGTGAGGGCGGTACGGCCGCCTCAGGCGCTGGGCGCCGTGTGCGCGGATGATCCGCGGTTGCCGCGGATCGTGCGGGCGAGCGCGCCCAGGGCGACGGCGTTCACGAGTGCGGCGAGCGCGATTTCCGCGTAGAAGAGGGCACCCGTGGACAGTGACTCGGGCAGCGCCACGAACAGCAGGCTCAGGGGAGCGGTCAGGAACAGCGGCCAAACGCCGGCCAGGGAGGCGTCGGCGTGGGTGACGAACAGGTCGTCGTAGAGGGTGAAACCGCTTGCGAGGACGACCGCGGCCAGGTAGCAGCGGGACAGCCAGTTGTCCGCGGCCAGGGCGAGCACGGCACGGCTGCGACGGGAGGAACTCACGGTGTTCTCCGATCAGTCGGATGAGTCGGCGCCCTTCCGGACGGTGTGCCGGAGGGCCGGTCATCACGATGTCGGGTGCCCACGGGGCTCGGCATGAGTAACGCTACTCAAACGCGGCCGAGGAAGTCAGCGGGAACGGATGAGGTCCGCGAGCGGGAACCAGTGGGCCGCCGCCGCTTCGTTCGGCGCCGGTCCCTCCCCTCGTGGGGACCGGTGCCGAACGGTGCAGGCGGCGTCGTGAGCGGGATCCCCGGGCGCTGCGCCGGTGGGCCGTCCGGCGGCTCCCAGTGGGTCGCTGCTGCTACGAGATCCTGCCAGTCGGCGTGCACACGGAGGAGGTTGCGGTGTCCGGAGAGAGCCTTCGCCGCAGGTCAGCCGTATAAAGTGGGTTTTCCGGTCCGGACGTTCAAATACTGGTGAAGTAAGGGGTGGAGGCTTGAGTTCCGGCTCAGGAGCACGCACGGCCTTCGCGGAACGCCTCGCGCTGCTGTACAGCGAGGCCGGCAATCCTCCCCTCAAACGGGTCGCCGAAGCGGTCGTCCGGCTGCAGCGGGTCGATGAGCGGGGGCGGCCCGTGCGGGTGTCCGCCCAGCGGATCAGCGACTGGCGGCGGGCCAAGAACGTCCCCGCGCAGTTCGCCGCTCTCGCCGCCGTCCTGCACGTCCTGATCCCCCTGGCGCGGCGCGCGCGGCCCGAGCCGGTGTCCACGGGTCTGTACGACCTGGCGCAGTGGCAGCGTCTGTGGGAGCGCGCGGTGGCCGATCCGGTCGGCGGCGAGCAGCCCGCGGCGTCCGCGGAGGAGGAGCAGCAGCAGTCCGCGGCCGCCCTTGGAGTGTGCCCGTACCGAGGACTGGCGTCCTACCGCCAGCAGGACGCCCGCTGGTTCTTCGGCCGGGAGCGGAGCACGGACGCCCTCATCGCCCAGCTGCGCGCGGCGGAGCCGACGGGGGGCCTGGTCATGCTCGTGGGTGCCTCTGGAGCGGGAAAGTCCTCCGTGCTGAACGCCGGCCTGGTGCCCGCCCTGCGCGACGGCGCCCTGGACGACCGGAACAGCGACGGGAGCAGCGACGCGAACGGCCCGCCGAGCGAGGTGCTCCAGCTCGTGCCGGGCGGCGACCCGGTCAAGGAGCTGACCCGCCGTATCCCCGAGCTCGAACCCGCCGTCTCCGCTCTGGAGGAGGGGGCGGCCGACGCCGGTGACGCGGTGCGGGACGCCGTCTCCGCCTGGGCGACGCGCGAGAACCCCTCCCCCGGCCGGCCGGTCCTCATCGTGGACCAGTTCGAGGAGGCGTTCACCCTCTGCTCCGACGAGGCGGACCGGCGTACCTTCGTCCAGCTCCTGCACGCCGCGTGCACCCCCGCCGCCCCCGGCGAACCGCCCCCCGTGCGCGTGGTCCTCGGCATACGCGCCGACTTCTACGAGCAGTGCCTCCGCTATCCCGAACTGGCCGACGCGCTGCAGCACCGGCACATGGTGCTGGGCCCGCTCACCACCGCGGAACTGCGCGAAGCGGTCACCGGCCCCGCAAAGGCCGTAGGCCTGGAACTCGAACCGGGGCTGGCGGAGCTGATCGTCCGGGAGGTGAGCGCCGACGGGCCACGCGGGGCGCACGACGCCGGGGTGCTGCCGCTGCTCTCCCACGCGCTGCTCGCCACCTGGCAGCGCCGGAAGGGCGGACGGCTGACGCTGGCCGGCTACCGCGCGGCGGGCGGCATCCAGGGAGCGGTGGCGGCGACCGCCGAGCGGGCCTGGTCCAGCCTCGACCCGCCGGCCCGTACGGCAGCCCGGCTGCTCCTGCTCAGGCTGGTCCGGCTGGGCGAGGACACGCAGGCCACCCGCAGGCGGGGGACGCGGCGCCGGCTGGCGGAGGAGTCGACGGACCCGGGCAAGACGGAGGAGTCGCTCGAGGCGCTGGTGCAGGCCCGGCTGGTGACGCTCGACGCGGACACCGTGGAGATCACCCACGAGGCGCTGCTGCACGCCTGGCCGCGGCTGCGCGACTGGATCGACGAGGACCGCAACGACCATCTGCTGCGCCAGCGGCTGGAGGAGGACGGCCGGGCCTGGGAGGGCTCGAACCGCGACTCGTCCCTGCTCTACCGGGGCTCGCGGCTGGAACAGGCCCAGACCTGGGCGAAGACCGCCGGTGACACCTTCCTGACCCGCAGCGCGGTGGAGTTCCTGGCCGCGTCCGTGCGGCTGCGCAGGCGGACCGTGTGGATCAGCCGCGGTGCGGTGGCGGCGCTGGTCGTCCTGTCGGTGGTGGCCGTCGCCGCGGCGGTGGTGGCGTGGCAGGAGCGGGACGACGCCGTGTTCGAGCAGGTGGTCGCCGAGGCCGATCGCGTCCAGTACACGGATCCGTCGCTGTCCGCCCAGCTCGACCTGGTGGCGCACCGCCTGCGCCCCGGCGACGAGGGCACGAACAGCCGGCTGATCTCGATCGTCAACGCCCCGCTGGCCACGCCGCTGCGCGGCCACACCGGCGCCGTCTACCTCACCTCGTTCAGCCCGGACGGCGAGACCCTGGCCACCGCCAGCTACGACCGGACCGTACGCCTGTGGGACGTGAGCGACCCGTCCCGCCCCCGGCCTCTGGGCAAGCCCCTGACCGGTCACACGAGCTGGGTGAGCAGCGCAGTGTTCAGCCCGGACGGGCGCACCCTCGCCAGCGCCGCGGACGACGGCACGGTCCGGCTGTGGGACGTACGGGATCCCCGCCACCCGCGTCCGCTCGGGCCGCCCCTGACCGGCCACGACGGCACGATCTACCTGGTCGCGTTCAGCCCGGACGGACGGACGCTGGCCTCCGCCGGCGAGGACCGGACCGTACGGCTGTGGGACGTGGCCGCCCCGGACCGGCCGAAGGCGATCGGTGCGCTGACCGGCCACACCGCCGCCGTACGCTCGGTGGCGTTCAGCCCCGACGGGCGGACGCTGGCGACCGGGGGCGACGACGACACGGTCCGGCTGTGGAACGTGGCCGAGCCGGGCCGGGCGAAGGCGCTCGGTACGTTGACCGGCCACACGGACCTGGTGCACTCCGTGGCGTTCGGCCCCGACGGCCGGACCCTCGCCAGCGGCGGCGCGGACGACACCGTACGGCTGTGGGACGTGGCCGACCCGGCGCGCGCGGCGCCGATCGGCCCGCCGCTCACCGGCCATACCGGGCCCATCTGGTCCGTGACGTTCAGCCCCGACGGGAGCACGCTCGCCGCCGCCAGCGCGGACAGCACGGCGAGCCTGTGGAACGTCAGCGATCCGGCGTACCCCTCCCAGGTCGGCGAGCCGCTCGCGGGCAGCAGCGGCGAGATGTACGCGCTGGGCTTCAGCCCGGACGGACGGACCCTCGCCACCGGCAGCGGCGACAGCAAGGTCCGCCTGTGGTCGATCCCGACGTCGGACATGATCGGGCGCAGCGGAGCGTTCCGCCCGGACGGGCGGGTGCTCGCCACGGCCGCGCGCGACGGAAGGATCCGGCTGTGGAACGTGGAGCGACCCGGCCGGCCCGTGTCGCTGAGCGGACCGTTCGTGCTCGGGGACGGCGGCGACCGTTCGATGGTGTTCTCCCCCGACGGCCGCACGCTCGCGGTGCTGACGGGGAACCGGGCGGTGCATCTGTGGAACGTCGCCGACCCGGCCCGGCCGGTCCCTCACGGGCCGCCCCTCGCCCTGCGGTCCCGTTTCATGGGCCCCGACGCGCTCGCGTACAGCCCGGACGGGCGCACCCTGGCCACCGCCTACGACGACCGCACCATCCAGTTGTGGAACGTCGGCGACCCCTCCCACGTGACCCGGCTCGGCCGGCCGCTCACCGGCCACCGCGGCTACGTCAACTCCCTCGTCTTCAGCCGGGACGGCCATACGCTGGCCAGCGGCAGCGCGGACGGCACCATCCGGCTGTGGAACGTGACCGACCCGGGTCGCGTCGCCCGGCTCGGCGCGCCGCTCAAGGGGCACTCCGGACCCGTCAACGCGCTCGCCTACAGCCCGGACGGCGACACGCTGGCCAGCGGCAGCGACGACGACACGGTCCGGCTGTGGAACCTCACCGACCCCGCCGAGGCGAGCCGGCTGGGCTCTCCGCTCACCGGCCACACCGAGGCGGTCGTGTCGCTGACGTTCAGCCAGGACGGCCGCACCCTGGCCAGCGGCGGCAACGACAACACGGTCCGGCTGTGGAACGTCGGCGACCCGGCCGAGGCCGGGCCCATCGGTCAGTCGATGAGCCCGAACGCCAAGACGGGCAACTTCCTGTCGTTCAGCCCCAAGAGCCACATGCTCGGGGTGTCCAGCGGCACCGACACGGTCCGGCTGTGGGACCTGGACGTCGACACGGCCGTTCACCGCATCTGCTCGACCACCCGGGGTGTGCTGACGCCGGAGAAATGGCAGGAGTACCTGCCGCGTCTTTCGTACGAGCCTCCGTGCAGCGGGCAATGAGCAACCGGGCAGCGAGTGACGGGGCAGTGATCCCGGTCACATGTCGCCGGTGCGCGTGAGCAGTCTGCTCCCGTCGCACCAGCGGCGTTGTTAGTCTTGGCCACAGCCCGATCGCTGGTGCATCCCCCGTCGCCAGCGGTCGGGCCCTTGTATGTCCGCGTCCTCAAGGAGAGGGGAGTACGGCCATGACCCGGCGCATCTGCATCGTCACCGCCGTCCACGCCCCCTCGGCCCCGTTCCTCCAGGACGCCTACAAGACGCTGTCCGCCCAGGAGTTGCCGGTCGGCTGGGAGTGGCACTGGGTGATCCAGGAGGACGGGCGGACGGACGCCGTCGCCCCGCACGTCCCCGACGACACCCGGGTGACCTTCCGGCAGGGCCGGCCCGGCGGCCCCGGCGTCGCCCGGACGATCGCGCTCGCGCAGGCCGAGGGCGAGTACGTGAAGGTCCTGGACGCCGACGACCAGCTCACGCCGGGCGCGCTGGCCCGGGACCTGGCCGCCCTCGAGGGCGACCGCACGCTCGGGTGGGCGACCTCACGCGTCCTCGACCACCTGCCGGACGGCTCGACGGTCGGCTTCGCCGGCGATCCCGACCACGGTCCCATCGAGCGCGGAGCCGTACTAGACCACTGGACGGCGAACGACTTCCGCGCGCAGGTCCACCCGGCGACCCTCTGCGTACGACGGGATCTGCTGGTCGCCCTCGGCGGCTGGATGGCGCTGCCGGCCTCCGAGGACACGGGTCTGCTGCTGGCGCTGAACTCCGTCAGCCGCGGCTGGTTCTCGGCGGAGGTCGGCCTCCTCTACCGCAAGTGGGAGGGCCAGGCCACCGGCCAGGCCGCGCACGTGGACGCGGCCGAGCGGCGGGCGAGGATGGCCGTGGTGGAGGCGAGGGCACGGGCGCTGACGTCCTTGCGGTGGCACCACCCGGGCGCCGGCTGAGCCTCAGGCAATGGCCGGCGCCGTACTGCCCTAGGGCCTGTCTGACGAATGCCCGCCTGCCCGGCGACGCCTGGCACGCACTCCCCTGCCTCAAGGGCGTGGAGTGACCCCCAGCCGCGTTGCCGCACCGCCCACGTGGCTCCTCCCCCATCGAGGAGGGCTCCGGCGCCTTGCGATCGCACGCACCGGACGCCGCCGGGCCCGCCCTCCGGGCGGATGACGGGAATTTTCCAGACAGGCCCTAGTCGAACGGCAGTTCCAGCATGCGGATGGCGTTGCCGCGCAGCAGCTTGTAGGCCACCTCCTCGGAGAGGCCGCCCACGTGTTCGGCGGCCACCTGCTTCGTGTGCGGCCACGTCGAGTCGACGTGCGGGTAGTCGGTCTCGAAGGTCGCGTTGTCCACGCCCACGGTCTCGATCGCCTCGATGCCGTGCTTGTCGCGGAAGAAGCAGCAGAAGATCTGCCGGTAGTAGTACGTCGAGGGCGGCTCCGGAATCAGATCCTTGACGCCGCCCCACGCCCGGTGCTCCTCCCACACGTCGTCGGCGCGCTCCAGGGCGTACGGGATCCAGCCCATCTGCCCCTCGCTGTAGGCGAGCTTCAGTCGCGGGAACTTCACCAGGACCCCGGAGAAGAGGAAGTCCATCATCGACGCCATGGCGTTGTTGAAGCTCAGCGAGGCCTGGACGGCGGGGGGCGCGTCGGGTGACGCCGCCGGCATCTGGGACGACGACCCGATGTGCATGTTCACGACCGTGCCGGTCTCCTCGCAGGCCGCGAAGAACGGGTCCCAGTAGCCGCAGTGGATCGACGGCAGCCCCAGGTACGTCGGAATCTCGCTGAAGGTCACCGCCCGTACGCCCCGCGCCGCGTTGCGCCGGATCTCCGCGACGGCCAGGTCGACGTCCCACAGGGGGATGAGACACAGCGGAATGAGCCGGCCGCCGCTGTCGCCGCACCACTCCTCGACCATCCAGTCGTTGTAGGCGCGCACGCACGCGAGGCCGACCTCCTTGTCCTTGGCCTCCGCGAAGGTCTGCCCGCAGAACCTGGGGAACGTCGGGAAGCAGAGCGAGGCCTCCACGTGGTTGAGGTCCATGTCCTCCAGCCGGGCCTTGGGGTCCCAGCAGCCCCGCCGCATCTGCTCCCGGGTGATCCCGTCGAGGGTCATCTCGTCCCGGGAGAAGCCGACGGCCGCGATGATGCGCTTGTACGGGAAGATCTCGCCCTCGTACTCCCACCAGTCGGTGATCTGACCCTCCGGGTCCGTGGTGAACCGGTACTTCCCGCCGACGTACGCGAGTTCGCCGATGCCCGCGGTGAAGGGCTTCGGCCCCTTGTCCCGGTACTTGGCCGGAAGCCACGTCTCGAAGAGGTGCGCGGGTTCGATCACGTGGTCGTCCACGCTGATGACCCTGGGGAGATCTGCCGCACTGCTGACGGTACTGGCCACGCCTTGCCCCCTACTGCTCTCTTATCTGACGGTCCATCAGATTTAGCGTAGGGGGAGGGTCCCCCGGCAGCAATACGCGGCACTTCGGATTACGCGAGCTTCTTCAGCAGCTCCGCCGCCAACCGGCCCGACGACGCCGGGTTCTGGCCGGTGACGAGGTTGCGGTCGACCTCGATGTGCGGCGCCCACGGCTCGCCCGCCTCGACCTTCAGGCCCGCCTCGGTCAGCCGGTCCTGGAGCAGCCACTTCGCCTTCTCCGCGTTGCCGGCGAGCTGCTCCTCGGTGTTGGTGAAGGCGGTGACGCGGTAGCCCGCGAAGGCGTTGGAGCCGTCCTCCTTGACCGCCGCGAGCAGCGCGGCCGGGCCGTGGCAGACCACGCCGACCGGCAGGCCGCCTTCCAGCGCCCGCGTGAGGATGCGGCCGGAGTCGGCGTTCACGGCCAGGTCCTCCATGGGACCGTGGCCGCCGGGGACGTACACCGCGTCGTACGCGTCGAGGCGTACGTCGGTCAGCGCGATCGGCGCCCGGAACTCCGCGGCCGTCTCCACCACCTGCCGGACGTGCGCGGCCTGCTCCGGCCCGCCGTTGGCGTCGGCGTCGAGGCTGCCCTCGTCGACGGGCGGGACCACGCCGCCGGGGGTGGCGACGGTGACCTCGTGCCCGGCGGCCTTGAAGGCCTCGTACGGGACGACGGCCTCGTCGGCCCAGAAGCCGGTGGGGTGCGTGCTGCCGTCGGCCAGGGTCCACTGGCCGGCGCCGGTCATCACGAAAAGGATCTTCGCCATGGTCTGTCTCCTTGCTTGGGCGGTCACTCGGGGCGGTGCTCTCGACAGTAGGCGCACCCGTCATAAAGAAGCCAATTGGTGAAGCGATGTCCGCCATAGCTATGCCTATGCCCGCTCGGGCCGCTCGGGCCGCCTATGCTGGCCGGCGTGAACAGACGGCCATCCGGTGGCGGGGAGATCCCCCCGCACGTCGACCTGAACCTGCTGCGCACCTTCCTGGCCGTCTACCGCGCCGGCTCCTTCACCGCCGCCGCCCCTCTGCTCAGGCTGTCCCAGCCCACCGTGACGACCCAGATCCGCGCGCTGGAGCAGCAGACCGGGCGCGAGCTGTTCACCCGGTCCCCGCAGGGCGCGGAGCCCACGCATCTCGCGCACGAACTGGCCGGGCGGCTCGCCGGGCCCCTCGACGCGCTGGCCGCCCTGGAGGACCAGGGCACCGGACCGGACCGCCGTACCGTCCCCGTCCACCTCGCGGGCCCCGCGGAGCTGCTGTGCACCCGGGCGCTGCCCTCGCTGGCCCCGCTCGTCGCCGAGGGCGTACAGCTTCACGTCACGCCAGGGCTGACGGACCCGCTCCTGGAGGAACTGCGGGCCGGTCGTCACGACCTGGTCATCTCCACCCGGCGCACCCGGGGCCGCGCGCTGGCCTCGGTGACGCTCACGGACGAGGAGTTCGTGCTGATCGCCTCGCCGGTCTGGGCCCGGCGCATCGAGGAGCGGCTCGCCGCCGAGGGCCCGTGCGCGGCGGTCGGTGACGTCCCCCTCGTGACGTACGCGGAGGACCTGCCCATCGCCCGCCGCTACTGGCGCACCGTCTTCGGCAAACGGCTCACCGCCCGGGCCGCGGTCACCGTGCCGGACCTGCGCGGGGTCGTCGCGGCCGTCGCCGCAGGCGCCGGGTACAGCGTGCTGCCACGCTACCTGTGCGAGGACGAGCTCGCCGCCGGCCGCCTGGTCCTCCTCCACGAGCCCGAGGAACCGCCGGTCAACACCCTGTTCCTCGTCCAGCGGCCCGGCAGCGACGGCAACCCGGACGTCGCCCGGGTCCGCGACCGCCTTCAGCGCGCCGCACGCACCTGGTAGAGCCGTTGATCCACCCATGGGGGAGCGCCGGACGGGCGCGCGCCGGTAGGCTGGGCCGGCTGCGGCACCCCCCACCATCACCCGCGTCACCGTGGCGTGTTGCGCCTGCGGCGGTCGATCGTCTTATGGCATACGGCATGAGGATGAAACACAGGTGCTGATCGCGGGCCGGTATCGGCTGCACGACCCCATCGGACGCGGCGCGATGGGCGAGGTCTGGCGGGGTTTCGACGAGACGCTCGGCAGGACGGTGGCCGTCAAGCTGCTCCTGCCCCAGGGCTCCGACCCCACTTCCGCCTCGCGCTTCCGGCTGGAGGCGCAGACCGCGGGTCGGCTCAACCACCCGTATGTCGTGGGTGTTTACGACTTCGGCGAGTACGACGGCCGGCTCTTCCTGGTGATGGAGCTGGTCGAGGGCGACAGCCTCGCCCGCCGTCTCACCACCGTCGGCCCGCTCCCCGTCGAGGAGGTGGCCCGGATCGCGGCCCAGGCCGCCGCCGGGCTCTCCGCCGCGCACCAGCAGGGCATCGTGCACCGCGACATCAAGCCCGCCAACCTGCTGCTGGACGCCGACGGCACGCTGAAGATCGGTGACTTCGGGATCGCCCGCTTCGTCGACGACCCGTCCGGCGCGCTCACCACCACCGGGCAGATCGTCGGCACCAGCCTCTACCTCGCGCCCGAACGCGCCCTGGGCCAGCCCGCAGGTCCGGCCTCGGACGTGTACGCGCTGGGCTGCGTGCTCTACCAACTGCTGACCGGGAAGCCGCCGTACCAGGCCGACACCGCGGTCGCGATCCTGCACCAGCACCTCGACGCCTCCCCCGTGCCGCCCCGGCAGCTCGTCGCCGGGCTCCCGCCCGCCTTCGAGAACTACCTCCTCGGCCTCCTCGCCAAGCAGCCCGAGGACCGCCCCGCCGCCCAGCAGGTCGCGGAATGGTTCGGCGGCGGTGCCTGGCAGGGCCGCTCCGAGCCGTTGCCGGCGCCGGAGCCTGAAAGAGGCGCGGGCACAGGGACGGCGGCGTACTCGGCATCCGGGCCGGGCGTTCCTTCCGGGTCGCTTCCGGGAGACCCCTCCAGGTTCGCTTCGGACACCGGACCCGCCACCACCTACGCACTGCCCTCCACCGCCGGGCGGACGTCCCGGTCCCGCGCCTCCCGACGCCCCGCCCGACCGGGGATCCGCGGCTTCGTCACGCATCGCCCGAAAATGGTGGGAACGGCCGCCGCGGCGGTCGTCTTCCTGGCCGCCATGCTCGCCGGGATGCTGTGGTTCTCGCCGGGCCGCAGCTCGGCGGAGAGCCCCGCGACCGAGACGCCGGGCACCACGAGCCCGGCCGCGACCTCGGCCACGACGCCGAGCGCCACTCCGTCCGGGGCGCCCCTCGCCGGGACCTCCCCCACCCCGTCAACACCGCCTGCCCCTCCGTCCCCTTCAGCCCCCGAATCCTCACCCAGCCCGTCGCTCCCCACCGCCACTCTCACCCCCACCAAGGAGGAGAAGGCGGAGGAGAAGCAGCGCGAAAAGGCCCCCGACACGCGTCAGGGAGACGACGAGGACGACGAGGGAGACGACTGAGGACGAGACGGCCGGGCAGCAGTCAACTCCGCACAGGCGCCTGGAACGGCACCGGCTCGGGCGTCCACCGTCCTCGACCGCACGTCGCACGAGTGAGACGAGCCAGGAGTTGAGGGAGCGGTCAACGCGGTGCAACAGCCCCGGCCTGACGGTCGGTTGAGGCCGTAAGATATCGGTCAGTTGTTCCATGTCTCGTCGTACGGATCCTTGGGCGCCGGCACCGGTTCGGCGCTGCTGACCTCGAGGAACGGGATCGGGCCGTTGTTGACCGGGTCCTTGGCCGTCCGGGCGGTGTAGGTGCCGGTGACCTCCAGCCAGGTGTCCGGTCGCAGGACCGGTGGGATGCGGCCGCTCAGACCGACCTTGACCGGCTGGGCGTCCGCGGCACAGCAGTTGAGGGCCATGCGGACCAGGTACGGCGTTCCGGCACGGTCCAGGGCCACGAAGCCGGTGACCTTGATCTGCCGGTCGCGCAGGGACCGCCCGTCGTCGTAGACCGCGCGGCCGGCGTAGTCGACCAGGTTGAGACGCAGCGGGCCGTCGGCGGGCAGGTCCGCGTAGCCGTACGGCTGTTGCAGGGCCGTGCCGGTGCGCAGGGCGCTGTAGGAGCCGAGGGCCGGCGGGGCTACCAGGATGAGCGCGAGGAGGGGCAGGACGAGCAGCCAGGAGACGCGGGGTTCGCGGTGGAAGTGCCCCTCCCCATGCTCGTCCCCTCGCTCGTCCTCATGGTTCTTCTTCCGCCACTCGTACCAAGCCGTCGCCAGCGCCGTGGCGATCAGTACGACACCGGCGGCCAGCACCAGGGGACGCAGACCGGCCTTGACGTACCGCAGATAGAGGTCGGTGAGGCCCGCGTGCAGCAGGGCCGCGCCGAGCAGGAAGAGCACCGCCGCCTGTGCCTGCCGGTTCACAGCAGCACCGACCCGGTCAGCACCGACACCGCGACGGCGAGGACGAAGGTGGCGGGCGCGAAACGCACGGCGAAGCCGCGCCCGAACGTCCCCGCCTGCATCGCGAACAGCTTCAGGTCGACCATCGGGCCCACGACCAGGAAGGCCAGCCGCGCGGTCAGCGAGAACTGCGACAGTGACGCCGCCACGAACGCGTCCGCCTCCGAGCAGATCGACAGCAGCACGGCCAGGATCGCCAGCGCCAGCACCGATACGACCGGATGGTCGGCCGCCGTACGCATCCAGCCCTCCGGCACCACCGCCTTCAGCGTCGCGGCGGCCATCGCGCCGACGACCAGGAAGCCGCCCGCGTGCATCACGTCATGCCGGACCGAGCCCCAGAAGGCGGCCCCCCTGCCCTGACCGTCGTACGACGCACGGGCCGGCGGGCGCAGCCAGTCGGCGCGGCCGAGCCGCTGCCACAGCCAGCCCATCGCGCACGCCACCAGCAGGCTCGCGACGAAACGGGCGAGGACCATCTCGGGGTTGCCGGGGAAGGCGACGGCCGTCGCCGTCAGCACGATCGGGTTGATCGCCGGCGCGGAGAGCAGGAACGCGAGCGCCGCGGCCGGGGTGACGCCCCGCCGCACCAGCGCCCCCGCCACGGGCACGGACGCGCACTCGCAGCCGGGCAGCACCGCGCCCGCCGCCCCGGCCACCGGCACCGCCAGGGCGGGCCGCTTCGGCAGCGCCCGCGCGAAGAACGACGGCGGCACGAACACCGCGATGGCCGCCGACAGCAGCACGCCCAGTACCAGGAAGGGCAGCGCCTGCACCATGACCGCGACGAACACCGTCATCCAGCTCTGCATCACCGGCGCGCCGAGCGCCCCCCGGATCGGGTCCTGCGCCAGCACACCCAGGATCAGCACCAGGGTCAGGACGAGCGGGGAGTTGAGCCGCCGCGCCTCCGCCTCCCGCCCCGAGCGGCCCGGGTCCTCCCCCGTCTCCTGCGGGGCTGCTTTGGTGATGGCCACGGGCGGGGTACCTCCGGTGGTGCGGCAGGGCGCTGGTTTCGCTGGATCGCCTCCCCTTCAGTACGGCGGGAAGGGCGTCGCCGTTCAAACGGGGCGGGCATGCGATCAAATCCGACGGGCATCCGATCGATCGCACGGTGGAACCACCCGTCTCGGTAAGGCAGTCTTTCCCCTCGTGGCAAGCGTTCCGCATCAGAGTTCGCCGGGTGACACGGCCGTACACATGGTGGTGTGCGGCGACGACGGACTCGCGCACCGGCTGGCCACCGAACTGCGCGGTGTGTACGGCGAGCAGGTCACGCTCGTCGTGCCGCCCTCCGAGCGCACCGTACGGCTGCCGGTGGTGGGCCGGGCCCGGGCGGCGTCCGCGCTGCTCGACCGGGTGATGAGCGCGGCCGTCAACCGGGCCGGGATCAATGGCACTTCGGATCCGCCCGGCGGTACGGAGCGGGTGGTGGAGGCCGCCGAGCCGACCGAGTCCGTCCTCGCCGACGCGGGCGTGGACCGGGCCGCCGCGCTCGCGCTCGTGTACGACGACGACGAGACCAACATCCGCGCCGCCCTCACCGCCCGCCGCCTCAACCCCCGGCTGCGGCTCGTCCTGCGGCTGTACAACCGGCGGTTGGGGCAGCACATAGAGGAACTCCTCGATCAGGCCGCGGCGTTGGCGGCCGGCGGCATCACGGGACCCGCCGCCGTGTTCGACGCCTCCACGACCGTCCTGTCCGACGCCGACACGGCCGCCCCCGCACTGGCCGCCTCCGCCCTCGTCGGCACCAGCAAGGTCGTCCAGACCGACGGGCTGCTGCTGCGCGCGGTGGAACGGCCGGCGCCACGGCCCGGGGCCGCGGCCGATCCGGGGCTGGCCACACTGGCGCTGCTGTCCGCCTCGGGCAACGACCCGGCCGGCGCGGACGGTTCCGAGTCCGGCGGGGAGCAGGGTCCGCTGCTGCTGCCGGACGCGGCGACGGTTCGGGACGCCACCGGGCGCGGCACCGTCGTCCTGGAGCAGGTGTCGTACTCCGGGCCGACGCTTCCCGCAGGGCGTGGTCGTGGTGTCGTCCCGTCGTTCGCCTCGCTGTTCTCGCGGCGGCTGCGGTGGTCGCTGGCCGGGCTCGCGGGCTGTGTGATCGCGCTCGCGGTCGCGTTGTCGCTGGTCACCGGGGACCATCCGCTGCACGCGACCTACCTGACGCTGCTCGATCTGTTCGCCATCAACGACCCCGCGATCGGAGACCCCGCCGGCCGACAAATCCTCCAACTCCTCTCCGGTCTGGTCGGGTTGCTGCTCCTTCCGGTACTGCTGGCCGCGGTGCTGGAGGCGCTCGGCACCTTCCGGAGCGCCTCCGCGCTGCGCAAGCCGCCGCGCGGGCTCGGCGGCCACGTCGTGCTGCTCGGACTCGGCAAGATCGGCACGCGTGTGCTGGCCCGGCTGCACGAACTGCACATCCCCGTGGTCTGCGTCGAGGCCGACCCCGAGGCCCGCGGGATCGCCCTGGCACGGCGGCTGCGGGTGCCGGTCGTGCTCGGCGACGTCACCCAGGAGGGTGTCCTGGAGTCCGCCAAGATCAACCGAGCGCGCACTCTGCTCGCGGTGACGAGCGCGGACACGACGAATCTGGAGGCCGTGCTGTACGCGCGGTCCGTGCGGCCGGATCTGCGGGTGGTTCTTCGGTTGTACGACGACGACTTCGCGACCGCGGTGTACCGGACGTTGCGGACGGCGAATCCGGGTGCCTCCACGCGGAGCCGCAGTGTGTCGTATCTGGCGGCGCCCGCCTTCGCCGGGGCGATGATGGGGCGGCAGATCCTGGGGGCGATTCCGGTCGAGCGGCGGGTCCTGTTGTTCGCGGCGCTGGAGGTGGGCGGGCATCCGCAGTTGGAGGGGAAGACGGTCGGGGAGGCGTTTCGGGCGGGGTCTTGGCGGGTGTTGGCGCTGGACACGGGTGCCTCCGGTGGTCAGCGGGAGGAGGCGACTGTGGAAGAGGCGTATGAGGACGTGCGGGCGGCGGGGGGTTCTGGGCTGGTGTGGGATCTGCCGGATACGTATGTGCTGCGGGGGGCGGATCGGGTGGTGTTGGCGGCTACGCGGAGGGGGTTGGCGGAGTTGCTGGGGAGGCGGGCTCGGCGGGAGCGGGCCGGGACGTAGGGGCTCCGCCCCTACCACCCCGCCAGGGGGCTCCGCCCCTACAACCCCGGCCTATGCCTGCCCACCACCCGACTCGGTCGGCCAGAAGCGGGCCTCGCCTCAGCGCCGGCTCGGCAAATGCCTCGCCGCGAAGTCCAGTTCCAGTCTCACCTGCTTGATCCGCTCGTCCACCACCAGCGAACCGTGCCCCGCGTCGTAGCGGTAGACCTCGTGTACCGCCCCTCTCGTCTCCAGGCGCTTGACGTAGTTGTCGATCTGGCGGATGGGGCAGCGGGGGTCGTTGACGCCGGCCGAGATGTAGACGGGGGCCTTGACCTGGTCGACGTAGGTCAGGGGGGAGGACGCCTCGAAGCGCTCGGGGACCTCCTCCGGGGTGCCGCCCAGCAGGGTGCGGTCCATGGCCTTCAGGGCTTCCATCTCGTCGTGGTACGCCGTGACGTAGTCGGCGACCGGGACCGCCGCGATGCCCAGGGTCCACGCGTCCGGCTGGGTGCCGAGGCCGAGGAGGGTGAGGTAGCCGCCCCAGGAACCGCCGGTGAGGATGAGGCGGGCGGGGTCCGCCAGTCCTGAGGCGACCGCCCATTCCCGGACCGCCGCGATGTCCTCGAGCTCGATCAGACCGACCCGGTGCTTGAGCGCGTCCGTCCAGGCGCGGCCGTATCCCGTGGAGCCGCGGTAGTTGACGCGGACGACCGCGTACCCGTGGTCGACCCAGGCCGCCGGGCCCGCCGCGAAGGAGTCGCTGTCGTGCCAGGTGGGACCGCCGTGGATGTCGAAGACCGTCGGGAGCGGGCCGGTCGCGCCCGCCGGCTTCTGGACCAGGGCGTGGATACGGCCGCCGGGACCCTCCACCCACACGTCCTCCACGGGGACGGACCCCGGAGACCTCATGCCGGGCGGGTCGAGGACGACCCTGCCGGTCGTGGAGCGGACGGTGGACGGCTCGGCGGCGGAGGACCACAGGTACTCCACGCTGCCGTCGGGGCGGGCCGTCGCCCCGGACACCGTGCCGGCGGGGGTCGGGACCTCGACCAGCTCACGGTTGGCCAGGTCGTACCGGAAGAGCTCGCTGCGGGCCTCGAAACTGTGCGCGATCAGCAGCCCGCTGCCGTCCGGATACCACTCGGCACTCACATCGCCGGGCAGCTCCAGGGCGAGGTCGGTCTCCTCGCCGGAGGCCACGTCCCACACCAGGGGCTCCCAGCGGCCGCGCCGCTGATGCCCGATGAGGAGCCGGCTGTCGCCGTCGACGGGCGCGAAGCCGAGCACCTCCAGGCCCAGTTCCTCCGTGCCCTCCTTGGTGTCGTCGAGTTCGGCGACCGTCGTGCCGTCGGGGCGCAGGACGCGCAGCGCCGAGTGCATCGCGTCGCCGTGCTCGGTGTGCTCGATGGCGATCAGCGAGCCGTCGTGGGAGAGGTCACCGACGCCGGCCGACTCGCGGTGACGGTAGATCTCCACCGGATCCTCGCCGAGGCGGGAGACGTGGACCGTCGTGCCGTCCTCGTCGGTGGAGCGGCCCACGACCGCCGTACGACCGTCCCGGCCGAGGGCGAGTCCCGCCGGATACGACGGCTCCAGCCCGGGCGTGGCGAGCTCGTCGTGCCCACCGCCGAAGGGCTGTCGCCGCCAGACACCGAACTCGTCGCCGTCCTTGTCGTCGAACCACCACACCCACTGGCCGTCCGGGGAGAGCACGCCGTCCGTCGTGCCGTTCGGCCGGTCGGTGACCTGGCGTTGCTCGCCCGTCGAACGGTCCCAGGCATACAGCTCGTATGTGCCGGTGGCGTTCGATACGAACAGCGACCGGTCGGGGGCGTCCTCCGCCCAGTCGGGCAGGGACACCCGGGGTGCCCGGAAGCGCTTCTCCCAGTCCGGCGTCTCCTCGTCGTTCCGCTCAGCCGCGGCGGACCCGTTGGTCTCAATCATGGCCCCATACTGCCTGCCCCGACCGACAATCCGCTGGTCGCCTCCTCAGCCTGTGGACAACTTCGACCGGGCTCTTCCGATCCTCTTACAAGGACTGATGACGAGGACCGATTGTCAGTGGCGAAGTGCAGACTTGTGGGCATGACGGATCTGCGCAAGACAGTCGAGACCTTCTGGGCCGCTTTGGAGGCCCGGGACTGGGACGCGTTCGCGGGGACGCTGGCTGAGGGCGTTGTGTACACGCTGCCGCAGACGCGGGAGCGGATCAGCGGGCGTGAGCGGTTCGTACAGTTCAACCGGGAGTATCCGGGTGACTGGCATCTGCGGATCGAGCGGATCGTCGCCGAGCCGGGGCAGGTGGTCAGCTGGATTCATTTCACGGTGGGCAGGGAGGAGATGTACGGCATCTCGTTCTTCACCGGAGACGACAGCGGCCGTATATCCACCATGACCGACTTCTGGCCGGAGCCGTACGAGCCGCCCGCGGGCCGGGAGCACCTCGTCGAGCGCTGACCCCGCGGCCGGGCTCTCCACAGGAGCCCCGTACCGTGGAGGGCGTGTACCGGTTTCTGCTGACGCCCCGTTGGTGGGGGATCAACGTCTTCGTGCTGCTCGCCATCCCGTTCTGCGTCTTCATGGGGTCGTGGCAGCTGAGCCGGTTCGAGGAGCGGGTGGAGGGCCATCGCAACGCGGGTGCCCAGGCCGAGGCCAACGAGCGGGAGGCCGCCCGTCCACTGGCCGAGCTGCTCCCCGTGGACAAGGCCACCTCCGGCAGGCAGGCCACCGCGATCGGGCGCTACGACCGGCAGCTGCTCGTTCCGGACCGGGAACTGGACGGCAGGGAGGGCTATTACGTCCTGTCCATGCTGCGGACCGACGCGGGCAAGGCCCTGCCCGTCGTGCGGGGCTGGCTGCCCGGCGATCCCGACCCGGCCAAGGTGCCGGCCGCTCCGCGCGGCGAGGTCACCGTCACCGGGGCGCTGCAGGCGTCCGAGACGCCCGGGGACAACGGGGTCAGTGCGCAGGGCGGGCTGCCGGCGGGGCAGACGGCGGCGATCAGTGCGGCATCACTGGTGAACCTCGTGCCGTACGACGTGTACGACGCCTGGGTCACGCTGGACAAGGGCGACTCCGGGATGAAGGCCGTGCCGGCCGCCGCGCCCCCGGACACCGGGCTGGACCTGAAGGCGTTCCAGAACCTCGGTTATACCGGGGAGTGGTTCGTGTTCGCCGGGTTCGTGGTGTTCATGTGGTTCCGGCTGCTGCGGCGTGAGGTGGAGTTCGTGCGGGATGCGGAGCTCGGCCTGGTGCCGGACGAGGAGCCCGTCGCGGTGGACGCCGGCGTCAAGTGAGCCGGGGCTGGTGCTGACGGGCGGGTCGCGCGCACGACTGCCCGCCGGCTACGCGGCTGACGTCGACGTCGGCAGCACACCCGTCCAGTAAATCGTCCCCGCACAGGCATTCGACACCGTCAGCGACGTCGTCGGTGCCCCGGACTCCGCCGTGTTCGTGATGGTGACGCTGCCGTCCGCCGTGCCGCCGTCCGCCGTCATCAGCTGGGTGGACGTGCCGGTGTCGCCGCCGGTGGAGGTGCCCGTGGTCGTGTCGGGGTTGGCCGTGGGCGTCGGGTCGGGCGTGGGGTTGCCCGTGTCACCGCCGGTGGTGTCGCCGCCGGTCTTGGGGCAGGTCTCCGAGGGCACCCAGGCGAACTTCACGTCGTAGGAGGAGCCCGGCTTCAGCAGCAGCGAGGTGACCTCGAGGGACGGGTCGGGCAGCCCGGCCGCCGCGTCCCCGGACGTGTGCCGGACCGTGCTGATCTTGGTGGCGTCCGCCGCGCCCGCCGGGGTCGGCATGATCGTGCCCGGGCCGCTGACCGTGCAGTCGGAGGCGGAGGTGTTGGTGTAGCGGAAGGTGCCGTAGACCGTGCCGGCGGAGTCGGGGACGTCGGTGGTCGACTCGCCCGGGCTCAGCTGGGCGGCCGCACACACCGGAACGCCCGTGACACTGGGCGTGGAGGGGTTCGTGCCGGCACTCGATCCCTTGTCGCTCTCGGAGCCCTTGCCCTTGTCCTCTTCCTTCTGCTCGCCCTTGCCCTTGTCCTCGGTCTTGCCCGAGGAGGTGCCCGAGCTGCTCTCGCTGCCGTCCGGGGCCTTGCCCTCCCCGGAGCCGCCCTGTGCCTGCGAGTAGTGCCCGGCCACGGACGGGTTGGCGTTGGTGCCGGTGGAGTTGGAGACGTGCACGAGGGCCGGGACTGCGGTGCCGATGAAGAGGGCCGCGGCCGCCATGCCGACGACGGCCTGCCGCTTGCGGGTCCGCCGGGCGGGCACCGCCTTGCGCAGGTGGTCCAGCGTGCCGTCGCGCGGCTCGATCTCCTGGACAGCCTGGTGCAGCAGCCTGCGCAGTGCCAGCTCGTCCGAGTCGAGCCCCGTGGAGCTCTGGTCGTCGGGGCCGTGGTTCACAGTTCCGTTCCCAGCGTGCGATTGCTTCGGCGTTTGCTTGCCCGACGACTCTGTCGGCTCACGCCATTCATAGGGCTCACGGGGGACGCGCAGATGACGCCGCGCGTCCCGCCCGTCCTGTTCACCACTCATGCAGGCTCCTCCATGGCGACCCGCAGGGCCGCGATGCCCCGCGAGCCGTACGCCTTGACGGAGCCCAGCGATATCCCGAGCGTCTCGGCGACCTGCGCCTCGGTCATGTCCGCGAAGTAGCGCAGGACCAGGACCTCGCGCTGGCGGCGCTGCAGACCCTTCATCGCCTTGATCAGGGAGTCGCGCTCCAGCTGGTCGTAGGCACCCTCCTCGGCGCTCGCCATGTCGGGCATCGGCTTGGACAGCAGCTTCAGGCCGAGTATCCGGCGGCGCAGGGCCGAGCGGGAGAGGTTGACGACCGTCTGACGCAGGTACGCGAGCGTCTTCTCCGGGTCACGGACCCGCTTGCGCGCGGAGTGGACGCGGATGAACGCCTCCTGGACGACGTCCTCGCAGGAGGCCGTGTCGTCGAGGAGGAGCGCCGCGAGCCCCAGCAGTGAGCGGTAGTGGGCGCGGTAGGTCTCGGTGAGGTGGTCGACGGTGGTTCCGGCCGCCACCGTGTCGTCGGCACCGTCGCGCTGATTCGGTATGCGGGCGGGCCGCGCTGCGGGCACGGGCGCGATCACCGGCATGCCACCGGACGTACCGGGCATGCGGGGTCGTAGGGACGGGCGGGGCGGCCGTAGGGCCGTGCCGCGCCTCGCCGCAGGGAAGTCGAGTACCTCAGCCACGCCAGTTGGACACGCTTACCCCCGTCAGGGTTGTACGCGACCGACCGTCTTGTGTCAGGCAGCACAACTGACAGTGCGTCGAACGCCCTCATGCCCTACCCGCTCTTCCCCTGTGTCCTGAATGATCAGGGCGTCCCCACGCCCCGTGAAGCTGTCCCCGCGCCCCCGAAGGGCGTCCGCAAAGACGCTCCCCGCCCTCCGCGCGGTTGCGGAGGGCGGGGAGCCAAATCTTCGGATGCCGAGGCGGCTCGGTCCAAGTGGTCCAGACCAGCATCCGGATCACACGTCTTACACAGATCCTACAAAAGTATGCGCTTTCGGCCAGGGCTTTTCCGGTGGTAACCCCTAGCCGCACGTGTCACACCACACTCAGCGTCGGAAACCGCCTCAGCGTCACTCGAAGTCCGCCGCCACCAGTTCCGCGATCTGCGCGGTGTTGAGCGCGGAGCCCTTGCGCAGGTTGTCCCCGCATACGAACAGCTCAAGGGCGGTTGGATCATCGAGGGCCCGCCGCACCCGACCGACCCACGTCGGGTCGGTGCCCACGACGTCGGCGGGCGTGGGGAACTCCCCGGCTTCGGGATCGTCGAAGAGGACGACCCCGGGCGCTGTGGCGAGGATCTCACGCGCCTTACCGACGGTGACCTCGCCCTCGAAACGGGCGTGGACGGTGAGTGAGTGCGTGGTGATCACCGGCACCCTTACACAGGTCACCGCGACCGGCAGCCTGGGCAGTCCGAGGATCTTGCGGGACTCGTCCCGCACCTTCATCTCCTCCGACGACCAGCCGTCCTCCCTGAGGGATCCGGCCCACGGTACGACGTTCAGCGCGACCGGCTCCGGGAACGGCCCGGTGTTGTCCCCGACGGCCCGCCGCACGTCACCGGGGCTGGTCCCCAGTTCCGTACCGGCGACGAGGGACATCTGCTGCCGCAGCGTCTCCACCCCGGCCTGCCCGGCCCCGCTCACCGCCTGGTAGGAGGAGACGACCAGCTCACGCAGCCCGAACTCGGCGTGCAGCGCGCCGAGCGCCACGATCATGGAGAGGGTCGTGCAGTTGGGGTTGGCGATGATTCCGCGCGGACGCAGCCGCGCCGCGTGCGGATTGACCTCGGGGACGACCAGGGGCACGTCCGGGTCCATCCGGAAGGCGGCCGAGTTGTCCACGACCACCGCGCCCTTGGCGGCGGCGATCGGCGCCCAGTGCGCGGCGATCTCGTCCGGTACGTCGAACATGGCGACGTCGACCCCGTCGAAGGCGTCCTCCGACAGGGCCACGACCTCGACCTCCTCGCCGCGCACGGCCAGCTTGCGGCCGGCCGAGCGCGGTGAGGCGATCAGACGGATCTCGCCCCAGATGTCCGCGTGCTGGGACAGGATCTGGAGCATGACCGTGCCGACGGCTCCGGTCGCACCCACGACCGCGAGCGTCGGCCTTGGGGGTCCCCCCGCTCGAGCGGAGCCGAGAGTGGGGGAGGACCGATCGGACCGACCGGTCCGCTCCGTGTCGACCATCAGCGGCCGGTGCCTCCGTAGACGACGGCCTCGTCGCTGTCGGAGTCGAGCCCGAAGGCGGTGTGCACGGCACGGACGGCCTCGGGCACGTCGTCGGCACGGGTGACGACCGAGATGCGGATCTCGGAGGTCGAGATCAGCTCGATGTTCACGCCCGCGTCGCTCAGCGCCTCGAAGAACGAGGCCGTGACACCCGGGTTGGTCTTCATCCCCGCGCCGACCAGCGAGATCTTCCCGATCTGGTCGTCGTAGCGCAGCGATTCGAAGCCGATGCCGTGCTTGTTCCGCTCCAGCGCGTCGATGGCCTTGCGGCCCTCGGTCTTCGGCAGCGTGAAGGAGATGTCCGTCAGCCCGGTGGAGGCGGCGGACACGTTCTGCACGACCATGTCGAGGTTGATCTCGGCATCGGCGATCGTACGGAAGATGGAGGCGGCCTCGCCCGGCTTGTCGGGCACGCCGACGACCGTGATCTTGGCCTCCGAGGTGTCGTGCGCGACACCGGAGATGATGGCCTGCTCCACCTTCTGCTCCCCTTGCTCAATCGGCTCGCTGCTGACCCACGTGCCCTGGAGCCCACTGAAGGAGGAGCGGACGTGGATCGGGATGTTGTACCGGCGGGCGTACTCCACACAGCGGTGGAGCAGCACCTTCGACCCGGAGCTGGCCAGTTCGAGCATGTCCTCGAACGAGATCCAGTCGATCTTCCGGGCCTTCTTCACCACACGCGGGTCGGCGGTGAACACACCGTCGACGTCCGTGTAGATCTCGCACACCTCGGCGTCGAGCGCGGCGGCCAGCGCCACGGCCGTCGTGTCGGAACCACCGCGACCGAGCGTGGTGATGTCCTTCTTGTCCTGGCTGACGCCCTGGAACCCGGCGACGATGGCGATGTTGCCCTCGTCGAGCGCCGTCCTGATCCGGCCCGGCGTGACGTCGATGATCCGCGCCTTGTTGTGGACCGAGTCGGTGATGACGCCGGCCTGGCTGCCGGTGAAGGACTGGGCCTCGTGACCCAGGTTTTTGATCGCCATGGCCAGCAGCGCCATGGAGATACGCTCTCCGGCGGTCAGCAGCATGTCGAACTCACGCCCGGCCGGCATCGGAGATACCTGCCCGGCGAGATCGATCAGCTCGTCCGTCGTGTCGCCCATCGCGGAAACGACGACGACCACCTGGTGGCCGTTCTTCTTCGCTTCCACGATCCGCTTGGCGACGCGCTTGATGCCTTCGGCATCGGCTACGGAGGAGCCTCCGTACTTCTGCACGACAAGGCCCACGTGCGCTCCTCGCTCAGTCCGTGTGTGTCGGCTCAGTTTAACGAGCGCCCGAAATTCCCTTCCGGGATACCGCATGGTGAGATGTCCCGGTCTGCGATGTCCGGTCGGCGGGATGTCCGGTCGCTCGTGCTTCGGACTGCACATGCCCGGGGCGCACCCACGGCACTCCGAAAGTGCCGCGCGTCACAGGCGGTCCAGAGGCGAGAGCTGTCAATCAAGTTTCAAACACTAAGGTTCGGCCTGTGCACGTACTTCTCGTGGAAGACGATGAGCCCGTCGCCCAGTCCCTTCGCCGTGGCCTGACCCGCTACGGCTTCGAGGTCGAGTGGGTCACCACGGGCGCGGCCGCGCTGGCCCACAGGGAGCCCTACGACGTCGTACTCCTCGACCTCGGCCTGCCCGACACCGACGGCCTCGACGTCTGCAAGGCACTGCGCGAGCGCGGCGATGTGCCGATCATCGTGATCAGCGCGCGCAGCGACGAGACGGACCGGGTGGTGGGCCTGGAGCTCGGCGCCGACGACTACGTCTCCAAGCCGTTCGGCGTACGGGAGGTCATCGCGCGGATACGAGCGGTGATGCGGCGCATGCAGCCCCGTACGAATGCCGCCGAGAACGGCGTCGAACGGTACGGCTCCCGTCTGGCCATCGACCGCAAGGCCGCCCGCGTCCGCCTGGACGGCGAGGAGGTCGCGCTGGCGCCCAAGGAGTACGACCTGCTGGCCTTCCTCACCGAGGAGCCCGGCGCGCTGATGTCGCGCGAGCAGATCATGGAAGCGGTCTGGGACGCGAACTGGTTCGGGCCGACCAAGACGCTGGACGTGCACGTGGCGGCGCTGCGGCGGAAGCTGAAGGGCGCGATCACGATCGAGGCGGTGCGGGGGGTCGGGTTCCGGCTGGAGATCGTCAACGGTGGCGCCGACGGCGGTAGTGACACGCCATGAACCGCCAGCTCATCCGCAGCTACATCCTGCTCGTCGCCATCGCCATCGCGCTGTTCACCGTCCCGGTGGCCTTCACCCTCACCAAGCAGCTGCGCGACGACACCCGGGAATCCGTCCTGCGCGAGGCCAAGACCATGGGCCTGCTGCTGGGCAACGGCAACCCCGCCTCCTGCCAGGCCCTGACCGAGATGGCCGAGGCGTACAGCGAGGAGACCCCGGGCCAGGTCCAGGTGACCGTCACCGACGCCACCTGGGGCTGCGAGCCGGACCTGCCCGAACCCGCCCGGGACGCGGATCTGAGCGACGTCCTGCGGAAGAACAAGCCCGAGGCGATCGACTGGGGCTCCGACTTCATCTGGGGCCGGCACCTGGTGATCACGGTTCCCGGCCGCCAGACGACGGCGGAGGGTGCGGGCAAGGGCCCGGTCGTGGGCGCCGTACGGATCGAGTACTCGACCAAGGACCTCACGAACCGGCTGTGGACCATCTGGGGCTTCCGGGCCG
Organism: Streptomyces sp. NPDC002838; assembly: GCF_040295365.1. Taxonomy (NCBI): domain Bacteria; kingdom Bacillati; phylum Actinomycetota; class Actinomycetes; order Kitasatosporales; family Streptomycetaceae; genus Streptomyces; species Streptomyces sp. NPDC002838. The sequence continues at coordinate 33,069 of NZ_JBEOVF010000037.1, forward strand.
GGCTGGCCGTCGCCGTGCTGGGCGCCGCGGTCGCGATCGGCTCGTTCGCCGCCCGCCGGATCACCGCTCCCCTGCGCCAGCTCAACGAGATGGCGAGCAAGTTCAGCGACGGCGACCTGACCGCGCGGTCGGCGGTGACGGGTCCGACCGAGACGCAGACGCTGGCCCGCACGCTCAACCAGGCCGGCGAGCGCCTGGACACCCTGATCGCCTCGCAGCGCATCTTCGTCGCGGACGCCTCCCATCAGCTCCGGACTCCTCTCACGGCGTTGCGGCTGTCTCTGGACAACATCGCGGACGGGATGGACGACGAGTTCGTACGGGAGGACGTCGAGCAGGCGACCGCCGAGGTGGTCCGGATGAGCCGGCTGGTCAACGGGCTGCTGGTGCTGGCGCGGGCCGAGGCGAAGGTGACGGCCGCGGAGCCGCTGTCGCTGCGGGACATCGTGGACGAGCGTCTGGCGGTGTGGAGGCCGGCCGCCGACGAGCGCGGAGTCACCATCGCGCTCAGGGGGAGTATCGACGGCCGGCTGCTTGTGCTGGCCAGCCCCGGTCACCTGGACCAGGTGCTGGACAACGTGCTCTCGAACGCCCTGGAGGTGTCACCGGACGGCGGCACGATCACGGTCCGGATGGAGTCGCGGGGCGACGAGGGGGTGCTGTCGGTTCTCGACGAGGGACCCGGCATGTCGGATGCCGAGAAGTCCCGCGCCTTCGACCGCTTCTGGCGCGGCCAGGGCCTGACCGGACGCTCCGGCTCCGGGCTCGGTCTCGCCGTCGTCAAGCAGCTGGTGACGGACGACGGCGGGACCGTGGCGCTCGGGGACGCGCCCGGGGGCGGGCTGAAGGTGACGATCACCCTGCGGGCCGCGCCGCGGGGGGCCGGGGGCTGAGGATCAGCTCTCCGGCATCGCCGAGGAGTGGTGGTTGACGATCAGCCACTTGCCGTCCCGCTTCTCGTACTCGTACGTGTAGCGGGCCTGGACGACGTTCTTCTTGCCGGTGTCGTGGTCGGTCAGCGTGAACTCGTAGACCCCGGCGTCGATGGCGGAGTCGCCGTCGAGGACGTTGATGTGCGACTCGATCTTCTTGCCGACCGGCTTGTTCGCCAGGAAGTGCTCGAAGTAGTCGACTATTCCGGCTCTGTCACCGCGGACCTTGTTGGAGAGCGTGGGCAGCAGGACCGCGTCCTTCGCGTACAGGTCCGCCACCTTCTCCGGGTCACCGGTCTGCAGGGCGGCGTTCCAGCCGTCGAACACGGTGGCGACCTGCTTGGTGGTGGGCATCGCCGGAGCCTTCGGGCCGGCCGCGCTGACACCGACGGCGACGGTGCCGATCGCGGCTACGGCGGCGGCGGTGACGATGGCTGCGCGCTTGCTTACGGAACGACGGGTCATCGCTGTCTCCTGTGCGGTTGCTGTTCGCGGTGTGCGAGGTGGTGTCTCTCCCTCCGCGTTCTCTGCGGTGTGGAGTGACTCCAGACTCGCTTTCCGCTGGTTAGCGACCGTGCAATCGATGTACAGGGCGGAGACAGGACACCGCCAATTCACTTTCCGTAGCAGAGTGATCGCTATGCGGTGATCTGTCGGCTGCGCCACGCCCATACCGACGGCGGTCATGATCGGTTTCCTTCGGGGGCGTGGTTGAGCTACTGCTGCCGGCGATCGTGCTGCTCGGCTCCTGCGTGCAGTGGCTCACCGGCATGGGCTTCGCTCTGGTAGCCGTACCGGCGCTGGTCTCCTGCCCCTCGGCCCGTCGGACGGCGTCGTCCTCGCCAACCGCGCCGCCGGGGCGATCAGCGTCGTGGGTCTGGCGGGCGGCTGGCTGCGGGTGCGTCCGGCGGCGATGGTGCCGCTGTGCGTGGCGGCGGCGTGCACGGCCCCGGCGGGGACGTGGCACTCGTCAACTGACCGAGCCCGTATTGCTGTTGGTGATGGGCAGGCTGGTGACGGGGGCGGTGCTGCTGGTCATGCGCGGCGCCCGGATACCGGCGTTGCGCGGCACGCGGGGCGCGGTGGCGGCGGGCGCGGTGGGCGGGTTCATGAACTCTGCGGCGGGGGTCGGGGGGCCGCCCGTGTCCCTGTACGCGGTCAACGCGGGGTGGACGGTACGGGAGTTCGTGCCGAACGCGATGTTCTACGGGGTGGTCGTCAACGCGTTCTCGGTGGCGTCGAACGGGGTGCCGGAACTGAGCGGGGGGGGCGGTGGGCTTCCGACGTTTCCGCAGGTCGGCCCGGAGCTTGAGCCTCGGGCTCCGAGCCTGTTCGGATGGCCTGCCGCTCCATGCGGGCCGCGATCCGCTCCTCCACCGTCTCCTCGTCCATGGGCCGGAGGCGGTTGTCGATGAGGGTCCGCGCGTACCCCTTCGTCTGCAACAGCCCGGGGACGAGCGAGACCCCGCACAGTTTTGCCCGCCACGTCGAGTACGCGCGGCGTCGGCATCCGTACGCCGCGTTCCATGGACGCGATGGTCTCCGGGGAGTGGTTGGCGGCGGAGGCGAGCTTCTCGCGGCTGACATCGGCCTTCGCACGCCAGCGTTTCATCTGGTTGCCGCTGTAACGCCAGGCGACAGGCGGCTGGTTGTTGTTGTGCGTACCCGACACGGTGACCACCCCCGACCGGCGCACGTCCTTGTGCACCTCTCCGGCTCGCTACCGAGCACAGCTTCCCGCGCAGCCCTGCGTGACCGGCTTCGGGCCGGACGTCGACTTCAGGTCACGGTGACCATCAGCGAGGTGCGGCGGGGTACGGCCTCGCTGTCGGGCGCGTTCTCGGGGGCGCTCGTGTCGACGAGGCGGATCAGGAGCGGGGTCGAGCCGAGAGGGCCCTCGCCGAGGGCGCGCAGGCGGTAGCGGTCGACGCGGGAGGCCTCGCGGGCCAGGGGTGTGCCGTTGGGGTAGAGGTGGTGCGGGTAGGCGTCGTTGGCCACGCGGAGGTCGGCGCGCTGCCAGGCGCCGGTGGCCGGGTCGCGGCGCTCCAGGATCAGGCCGTTGGTGTCCGGGGAGGCTGCCTCGCCCGTCATGACCTCCATCTGGAGGGCCACGCGGAGGTGCGGGTACGCGCGGGTGTTGCCGTTGTGTACGGAGACCGTGAACTCCTGTGCCGGACCGCCTCGTTCGAGGGTGATCCGGCCGCCTTGGGTGGAGGCGAACATGCTGATCGTGGTCGGAACGGCGGGGCGGGTCGTCCGGGCGGGGGACGGGGGTGCCTGGGGCGGTGGGGTGGGCGTGGGCGTCGACCGTGTGGGACTCGGGGCGGGGGTCGGGCTTTCCGTCGTCCGGGGCGGTGTCGGCGTCGGGGTGGGCCGGGCAGCCGTGGACGCCTTCTCGGCGGGCCGTACCCCGGCGTCGGCGTCGGCGTTGTCCTCCGGGCCGCAGGCCGTGAGCAGTGCGGTCAGAGCCGCCGCCACGACCGACGACACGGCCAGTCCTGTCGTCCGTACGGCTCTGTCCCGTCCGCGTCCTCGCGTGCGTTCCACGACCCGATGCCCCCGCTGCCTGTTTGTCCGTTGTCCGTTTCGGCTTGTCAAAAGCCCGGCCACCGTAACGGGCGGCGTGCAGCGGGAGGGCAACGCCGAGGTGTCGCTTGGGACACGACGCGGCTGGTGGTTACTTGACCTTTCGCATTCCCAGCGGCTCCGCGATCTCCTCCGCCATCACCTTGCCGGCCTCGAATTCGAGCGTCTCGTCGCCCATCGCCTGGTCCGTGTCCAGGCCGTCCAGTTCCTCCAGGGGCTGGTTCAGGCGGACATGGGCGAGGACCGACTGGAGCGCGCGCAGGGTCGCCGACGCCGTCGAGCCCCAGTTGGAGAAGTACGAGAACTGCCACCACCACAGGGCCTCCGTGGTGCGGCCCGCGCGGTAGTGGGCCATGCCGTGGCGGAGGTCGGTGATGACGTCGGCCAGGTCGTCGGAGATGCGGGCCGGGACCGGGGCCTTGCGGGGCTCGTAGGGGTCGAAGACCTCCGAGTAGACGTCGACCGGCTCCAGGAGGCGGGCGAGGTTCTCGCGGAGTCCGTCCACGTCCGGTTCCGGGCCCAGGTCGGGCTCGTAGCGCTCGTCGGGGACGATGTCCTCGTGGGCGCCCAGACGACCGCCGGCCAGGAGGAGCTGGGAGACCTCCAGGAGGAGGAAGGGGATCGCCGATTCCGGCTCGTCGCCCTTCGCCACCTCGGTGACCGCTACCAGGAAGCTCTCTACCTGGTCCGCGATCTGGACCGCGAAGTCGCCCGGGTCGTGGGTGGTCGCGTGCAGCGTGGCGTCAGACATCTAGGAGTCGTCTCCCCTCGAAGGCGCGGCCGAGGGTCACCTCGTCCGCGTATTCCAGGTCGCCACCCACCGGGAGGCCGCTGGCCAGGCGGGTGACCTTGAGGCCCATGGGCTTGATCATGCGGGCAAGGTACGTGGCCGTCGCCTCGCCCTCGAGATTCGGGTCCGTGGCCAGGATCAGTTCCGTGACCGTGCCGTCCGCCAGGCGCGCCAGCAGTTCTCGGATGCGCAGGTCGTCCGGCCCCACGCCCTCGATCGGGCTGATCGCGCCGCCGAGGACGTGGTAGCGGCCTCTGAATTCGCGGGTGCGCTCGATGGCCACTACGTCCTTCGGCTCCTCGACCACGCAGATGACGGAGGGGTCTCGGCGCGTGTCGCGGCAGATGTTGCACAGCTCTTCCTGTGCGATGTTGCCGCAGGTCGCGCAGAAGCGGACCTTCGCCTTCACCTCCATCAGGGCCTGGGCGAGACGCCGTACGTCCGTCGGTTCCGCCTGCAGGATGTGGAAGGCGATCCGCTGCGCGCTCTTGGGACCGACGCCGGGGAGCCGCCCCAGCTCGTCGATGAGGTCCTGGACCACGCCTTCGTACACCGGACTGCCGTCCTTCCTGGGGTTCCTTCGGTACGTACCGTAGTTGGCCGGAGCCCCTCTTAGAAAGGCAGGCCGGAGACTTAGAAGGGAAGGCCGGGGATACCGCCGCCGCCGAGGCCCTGGGCCAGCGGGCCGAGCTTCTGCTGCTGCAGGGCCTGCGCGTTCTCGTTGGCCGCCTGGACCGCCGCGACCACCAGGTCGGCGAGGGTGTCGGTGTCCTCCGGGTCCACCGCCTTCGGGTCGATCTTCAGCGCGCGGAGCTCTCCGGCGCCGGTGACCGTGGCCTTCACCAGGCCGCCGCCCGCCTGGCCGTCGACCTCCGTCCTGGCGAGTTCTTCCTGCGCCTGCGCCAGGTCCTGCTGCATCTTCTGGGCCTGCTGCAGCAGCTGCTGCATGTTGGGCTGGCCACCACCGGGGATCACGATCAGCTCTCCTTGGTCTGTACGGGTTTCCCGTTCGGGTTTGCCGTTCAGCACGAGACTACGTGGTCCTTGTGGGCATCGCTCCAGCACTCTTTCGAGTGAGTCGACCGTGAGTCGTATACCTGATCAAGAGACACTTCCGGGCGGAAAAGAGACGAAAGCTACGCCTTCGCCACCCATTGGGAGGTAGGAAGGGTCCGGCATGTCAGCAACGTGATCGGTCGGATCAGGTAGGGAGTGCCGGGTGGGTCAGCAGCCGGAGATGCAGCCCGAGGGTCCGCCTCAGGACGGGCGGGGTGAGGGGGCGGCCGGGCTGCGGCCGGGCGATCTGACCGGGCGGGCGTTTCCGCTCGGCGACTGGGGTGAGCCCGCGGTGCGGCTCGATGAGCTGTACCGGTGGGTGGAGCGGTGGGCGCTGGACACCGCGGCGTGGTATCTGGCCGACCGGGTGTGGAAGCGGCGCGGGGCGCGGGTGCTGCGCGGGGGTGCGGCGGGTGGGGCGGTGGCTGGGGCCGCGTTGCCTCTGCTGGACATGACGGGGGTCGTCGGCGGGGTCGCCCCCTGGGGGTATCTGGCGTTGCTGCTGGGGGTGGCGTGTGTGGCCGGGGACCGGTACTTCGGGGTGACGTCCGGGTGGATAAGGGACGTGGCCACGGCTCAGGCCGTGCAGCGGCGGCTTCAGGTGTTGCAGTTCGACTGGGCCTCGGAGAGTGTGCGGGAGGTGCTGGGGCCGGCGGAGGGGACGGCCGGGGAGGCGGCCGAGCGGTGTCTGGGGGTGCTGCGGAGGTTTTCGGAGGACGTGACCGAGCTGGTGCGGGCGGAGACTGCCGACTGGATGGTGGAGTTTCGGACGGGGGCGACGCCGATGGGGATTCAGTCGGCGGGAGTGGTGGGGCAGCGCTCGGAGGCGGGGTCGGGTCAGGGGCGGTTTCCTATGCCGCCGGGGGCGGGGGCTCGGCCGAACATGCCTCGGCAGCGGCCGCCGGAGCCGAGGTGAGGTGAGGTGAGGTGAGGTGAGGTGAGCGGCGTGGGTGTGGGCACCGGGCTTTTTTCGCCCCCTCCGCCCCTACCCTTCCCGTCCCTGGGGGCTGCGCCCCCAGACCCCCGCTTCGGCCCGTAGGGCCTCGTCCTCAAACGCCGGACGGGCTGAAATCACCTGGCCGGCACTCGGGCGGGTGGGGCTGAAAAGGGCAGCCCGCACGCCTGTGAAGAAGCGCGGCCCTCAAGCCTGAGGGGCCGGGAACGCCACCGGGCTTCGCAGGCCCGCCCTGTTCACCGCCCTCACTCCGAAGAACACGTTGTCCTTGGACAGGTCGACCTCGTGTGTCGTCACGTCTCCCGTGTCGATCACGTGGGTCCACTCCGGGGACGTCGTCTCGCGCCAGACGATCTCGTAGCCGGTCAGGTCGGGTTCCGTGCCGCGGGTCCACACCAGCTGGGTGGAGTTCGTCAGGGTGGACGTCACGATCTTCGCGCCCTTCGGTGTGCCCGGGGCCTGGGCCAGGGTCCACAGGGTCGCCGCGTTCACCCGGGCCACGCGCGCGATGTAGTCGTAGTCGCAGAACTCCGGCAGGTCGCCGTACTGCTTGCCCGTCTCGTCGACGCGTACGTCCTGGTGCTGGTGGGCGAAGTCCTCGGCGGGCTCGGTGAAGCGGGCGGCGGGGTAGCCGCGTTCGAGGAAGGGGATGTGGTCGCCGCCGCGGCGGTAACGGTCGCGGCGGTAGATGACACGGACGTGCATACCGGTCGCGTCGTTGTCCGCGACGTCCCGGACGAAGCGGGCCAGTTGGCGGGTCGCGGAGTCGTTCTCGCCGCCGACCGAGCGGCGGATCGCGGCCTGTTCGGGGGTTTCCGAGGAGGGGACGCCCTCGGCGAACAGGCGGATCCGGTACGGGTCCCGCGTGCCGTCGTCCGCCGTCGGGCTGCCGATGATGTCGTTGGTGAACATGCCCTGGACGTCCGTGCCGTCCGCCTTCAACCGCTGGGCCATGTACGCCGATCCGTACAGGCCCTGCTCCTCCCCCGCCACCGCCGCGAACACGATCGTCGACGCCGGGCGGCGCTTCGCCATCACCCGGGCCAGTTCCAGTACGACGGCCACGCCGGACGCGTCGTCGTCCGCGCCCGGTGCGTCGGACGTGGCGTCCATGACGTCCGTGACGCGGGAGTCGTAGTGGCCGGAGACGACGTACACGCGCTCCGGGGTGACCGAGCCGCGGAGGGTCGCGAGGACGTTGGTGATGCGGGTCGGGGCCGGGATGCGGGGCGCCGGTTCCTGGACGTACGACTGGAGTTCCGCTGTCATCCGGCCTCCGGAGGCGACGGCGCAGGAGCGCAGTTCGGCGAGGAGCCAGTCGCGGGCGGCGCCGATGCCGCGGTGCGGGTCGTCCTGGACGGAGAGGGTGTGACGGGTACCGAAGGAGACGAGCTTGCGGACCGTCGCCTCGATGCGGTCCGGGTCGATCTCGCGGAGTAGGGCGCGGAGTTCGCGGGTGGGGGGTTGGGCGGTGGCGGGCGGGCGGCGGCTGCTGCCGGGCGGTACGGCCGCCTCCGCCGAGCTCGCCGCGCCTAATGACGCTGCCGCGCCGGTCGCCGCCGTCGCGGTCAGGACCGTCCTTCTCGTGGGGCTGGGACTCATGTGTCCTCCGTGGCTGCCGATGCCGGTCGACCCAGAAGGAATGGTCGTGGACCCGACAGCGGGGGGCAAGGGGGCCCCGGCCGACCCCGGTCCCGGCCAACCCCTAATCCTCCGCGCAGAGTTCCAGGCCTTCCGGCGTCCAGCACGGGATGTGGCCGTGGGTGCGGATGATGTCCTGGCCGTTGCCGCGGGCGAGGTAGGTCAGGAAGCTGGAGGCCAGGGAGTCGGCCGGGGGGCGGCCGTAGGTGTAGGCGTACTCGATCTCGCGGTACGGGTAGGGGTTCGTGCCGTGTTCGATGGCGTCGACGGAGGGGGTGTGGCCGTCGAGCTGGAGAAGGTGCAGGCCCTTGGCGTCGTCGGCGGCGTTGAGTTCGCTGTAGCCGATCGCGCCGGGGAGGCCGGCGACCGTTGTCAGGACCTGGTCGGTGGAGTCGAGTTCACAGCGGATGACGTCGAGCGTCGGGTCGTCCTTCTGAACGCAGTCGACGGAGGAGTTCGCGATTTCGCCGCGGCCCAGCACTCTTCGCTGAAACACCTGTCTCGTACCCGAGTTGGCGTCCCGGCTGACCAGGTGAACGGGGAGGTCGGGCCCGTTCAGCTCGCTCCAGTTCTTGACCTCGCCGCGGTAGATCCGTCGTACGTCCTCCGTCGACAGGCTGGTCAGACCGATGTCGTCGTTCACCACCAGCGCGAAGACCGACACCGCGACCCGGTTCTCCCGCAGCTCCGGCAGGCCACTCGGCTTGGGGCCGTCGGACAGGGCCACGATCGGCGGTGAGCCCTTCGTCCCCTGCTGCGCGCCGGCCGCCGCCAACTCCCGTACGCCCGCTGTCGACCCGTGCGGATCCACCTCGATGGTCGCGCCCTCGCAGTCCCCCTCGTACTTCTTCGCCACCTCGCGCAGCACGGGCGCGAACGCCGTCGAGCCGGTGAGCGTCAGCTCGCCGGTCGCGCAGCCGATCGGGGGGCGGGCGTCGTCGCGGGTGACGACGAGCGTGGCGAGCGTGAGTACGGAGACCGTGAGCATGATGGTGATCAGCCGGGCGGCGCGGCTGAACAGGGGTGGCTTGTCGTCCGGGGTCGCGCTGCGGTTCATGTGGACCACGCCGTCGCGGATGCCGCCGCTCAGCCGGATCTCGCTCTCGACGTCGCCGCCGGACAGCAGGACGAGCAGTTTGAAGTGGTCACGTGGGTTGAGCGGGACACGGGGGATGCGCAGGGTGTTGCCGTCGTAGCCGAAGCCCCGGGACGGGGTGAAGTGGTCCATGAGGTGGTCGGTGTCGGACGGCTGGGTGACCGAGACGCCGCGGATGACGCGGGCGGTGAAGACCGCGGTGAGGCCGTGGACTTCGGGGCTGGTGTAGTCGTCGCGGTCGATGCCCTGCGAGCCGTCGTTCTCGATGCGGAGCAGGACGAGGGTGGCGTCCGACATGTCCGGGGCCTCGTCGAAGAGGCCGAGGCGGACGTTGGCCCGGCCCATGCGGACGTCGTCGCCTATCGGGTTGTCCATCTGGACGCGGTAGCCGATGCGTTTGCGGCGCGGGGTCCGGCGTTCGTACCAGACCATGACGCCGGACGCGATGATGCCGAGGACCGCGGTGCCCACGGCCACGACGTTCTCTGCGCTCAGCAATTCCACCCTGGGTGCCCCCGCAACTCCCCGAGCCGGATCGTGGGGTCACACCGTACGGCGGTGCGCGGGCGTATTCCGGTTTGGTCGAAGGAAGTTCGCCGGACGTTCAACGAGGTTGCGGGGGCGGATGGTTCGTCACTGGCGGGTGTACGTCAGCTTCTCGTTGGTGGTGGTGTTCACGCGCTGGAGCCTGCCGTCCGGGAGCAGGGTGATCTCGGTGGCCTCGCCCGGTCCGCAGGAGGAGCGGGGCTGCCAGTTCGTCATGGTGGACGGGCCGATCCGCAACGGGCTGTTCGCGCTGGGGGCTTCGGCCAGGTCGGCCTCGAAGAGGCAGTGGTAGGTGCCGCCCGTGACGGGGCCGTCGGCGACCAGGGAGAGCACCGTGTCGCCCACCTCGCCCTGCCGGAGGGTCAGTCGGCGGGTGTGCCGGCCGTCGGCGTTGTCGATCGTGGTGGTCCAGGTGCCCAGGTAGGCGGCCGGGATCGTGCCGTCGGGCGGGGCTGAGGTGGTCGGCCCGGAGGGCGTCGGGGAGGCGGGCGAGGCCGGTTCGGTTGTGGTCGGTGCGGGGGTCGCGGGGGCGCTGGTGGAGGGGTCGCCACCGGCCTGCTTGTCACCGCCGCCGCTCATCAACGCGTAGACCGAACCACCGGCGGCGAGCGCGACGACCAGGGCGATGAGGACGAGCAGGGCGGTGGAACGGGCGTTTCTGTGGGGTGGCTCCTGGGGGGCGGCGGGCCCGTAGGGCGGGATCGGGCCGAGGGGTGGAGGGCCGTAAGGAGGGGTGGAGCCGAGGCTGCCGTGGGGGGCGTACGACGAGGGGGCGCCGGAGGTTCCGGGCGTCGCCGTCCAGGGGGCGGCGGTGCCGGGCTGCTGCGGGTGGCCGTACGCGGAGGGCTGCGGGTGCTGTTGGGGGTAGCCGTACGCGGGGTGAGCGGGGGCACCGGGTGCGGGCGGGGCGCCCGGGCCGGACTGGGACGTCGGACCGCCCGGCCCGGTGACGAGGGTGGGCAGGTGATCCAGCCGCGTACCGCCACCGGGCCGGCCAGGGGCGGGCGGGCCCGGGGAAGCGGCCGGGGTGGAGTCGTCGTCGGCGGGACCGTGTTCGGGCGAGGGGGCGGAGGCGGGGGCAGGGACACTGGGTGGTGCGGCGGAGCCGGGGCCGCTTCCCGGCCCGGCGGAGTCCGGCCCTTCGGCAGGAACGGCACCATCGTCCGGCGGCCCCGACGCACCCTCCTCCGCAGATGCCGCCGAGGCCCCCTCCCCCTCCGGATCCTCCGCATCCAGCAACCGCACCGCATGCCGCCCCAACTGCGCCACCAGCACGCTCGGCAGCCACGGGTCCCGGGAGCGGCCCCCGGCCACCGTGTCCTCCGCGCCCGTGCGGTCCAGGATGTGGTGCAGGGACGGTCTTGCCGTCGGGTCCTTCCTCAGGCAGGCGCGTACCAGGTCGGCGATGCCCTCGGGGACGCCCTCCAGGTCCGGTTCCTCCTGGGCGATGCGGAACATCAGGGCGTGGACGCCGCTGTTGGCCGTGCCGAAGGGGAGTTTGCCGGTGGCGGCGTAGGCGAGGACCGAGCCGAGGCAGAAGATGTCGCAGGCCGGTGTGATGCGGTCGCCCCGCACCTGTTCCGGCGCCATGAACCCGGGCGAACCGACGAGCGCGCCGGTGCGGGTGAGGCCGCCGTCCGTCACCGTCTCCAGCGCCCGCGCGATACCGAAGTCGATGACCCGGGGGCCGTCGATGGTCACCAGCACGTTGGACGGCTTGAGGTCCCGGTGGACGATCCCGGCCGCGTGGATGTCCCCCAGCGCGTGGGCCAGCCCCGCCGCCAGGATGCGTACCGAGCGCTCCGGCAGCGCCCCGTGGTCGTGGCCGACGACCTGCTGGAGGCTGGGCCCGGCGACGTACCCCGTGGCGACCCACGGCACCGCCGCCTCCGTGTCCGCGTCCAGCACCGGCGCCGTCCAGTACCCGCCGACCCGCCGCGCGGCCCGCACCTCCTGCCGGAACCGCGCCCGGAACTCGTCCTGCGCGGCCAGTTCCTCCCGCACCAGCTTGACGGCGACCGTACGACCCCGGTCCGACCGGGCCACGTACACCTGCCCCATCCCGCCGGCCCCGAGCCGCGCCAGCAGCCGGTACGAACCGATGCGCTGCGGATCCCCCGGCCCCAGTTTCTCCATGGCCGCGCCGCCTTCCCCCACACGTCAGCAACAGCCCGAGGATAGTGCGGGCCCACTGCGCCGTGAGCTGGGCGTCGTCTACGGTTCCGTAACGGGCTCGATCGGTTCCGTAACAGGCAGACCCATCTCGTCCAGCACCTTCGACAACCGTTCCAGGACCCGTACGGCGTCCGCCAGTTCGGCCTCGTCCCCGTACGCCTCCACCAGCCGGTCGGCGAACGCCGCGTGCCCGGGGTTGATCCGGGACACCGCCGCCCGACCCTGCTCCGTCGGCGCCAGGAGCTTCGCGCGGCGGTGGGCCGGGTTGGGGCGGTACTCGGCGAGCCCCTTGTCCACCAGCAGGTCGGCTATACGCTGCACGCTCTGCCGCGTGATGCCCATGGCGCGGGCGATGCCGGACACGGGCAGCGGCTCGCCGAGCACCGCGCCCAGCACCTGCCACCAGGCGGCGGTCAGACCCGCCGGGCGCGCCAACTCCTCCGCCACTGCCAGGAATTGGCCGTTCAGCCGGAAGACCCCGATCGCACTGCGGCTGAACAGGTCCTGTCGTTCCCGGCTCACTGCCGCGCCCCCGCCTTCTCCAGTACGGCGTACGCCTCGGCGTCGGAGTCGTGGAACAGCCGGTACCAGGCGTCCAGCACCTCACCCTCGTACACCCCGAGGAGCCCGAAGATCTCCCGGGCGAAGGCGACGGGTTCGGTGGGTCCGGCGGTGATCAGGCCCCGGTCGGTCACGGCGTCCGCGTCGACGTACCGCTCGCCGCCTCCGTAGCCCGTCGCGGCCAGGTAGAAGGAGACCGCGCTGGTGTGGTCCCGGTCGTCGAGCAGGCCCTCGCGCGCGAGCCCGGCGGTGGCCCCGCAGATGGCGGCGACGGGCACGCCGACGTCCAGGAAGGCGCGGGCCTTGCGGGCGAAGGGGGCGAGGTCGTCACTCGTGTCCCACAGATCGGCGCCCGGGAGGATCAGCAGGGAGCTGTCCTCCGGCCGTACGTCGTCCAGGGCCAGGTCCGGCTGGATGCGCAGACCGCCGACGGAGGTCACCGGTTCGCGGGTCGGGCCGACCGTCCGGATCTCGTACCCGGCGCGGGCGAGATACGCCGTCGCGTGCCCCGTCTCCCAGTCGGCGAGCGTGTCGTACACGGCGAGATACACGGGCTTGCGGTTCATGGCTGCCTCCTCGGGCCATTCCCACTTGATTAGATGACAACATGCTGTCATTTCGACAGTACACTGTCAAGCAACGAACCTTCGACAACCTGTCGCGGAAACCCACCGTCCACAGACAGGACGCCCATACCGCGTCCGCATCCCGGACATTTACGCTCGGGCGCATGACCCCTCAGCCAAACCCCGAGGTCGGCGCCGCCGTGAAGGCCGCGGACCGTGCGCACGTCTTCCACTCCTGGTCCGCGCAGGAGCTCATCGACCCGCTCGCCGTCGCCGGCGCGGAGGGGTCGTACTTCTGGGACTACGACGGCAAGCGGTACCTCGACTTCACCAGCGGGCTCGTCTACACCAACATCGGCTACCAGCACCCGAAGGTCGTCGCCGCGATACAGGAGCAGGCCGCGACCCTGTCCACCTTCGCGCCCGCCTTCGCGATCGAGGCCCGGTCGGAGGCCGCGCGGCTGATCGCCGAGCGGACGCCCGGCGACCTGGACAAGATCTTCTTCACCAACGGCGGTGCCGACGCCGTGGAGCACGCGGTGCGGATGGCACGGCTGCACACCGGACGGCCGAAGGTGCTGTCGGCGTACCGCTCGTACCACGGCGGTACGCAGCAGGCGATCAACCTCACCGGTGACCCCCGCCGCTGGGCCTCCGACGGTGCCGCGGCCGGTGTCGTGCACTTCTGGGCGCCCTTCCTCTACCGCTCCCGCTTCTACGCGGAGACCGAGGAGCAGGAGTGCGCGCGAGCCCTCGAGCACCTCGAGACGACGATCGCCTTCGAGGGGCCGGGGACGGTCGCCGCGATCGTCCTGGAGACGATTCCGGGCACGGCGGGGATCATGGTCCCGCCGCCGGGTTACCTCGCCGGGGTCCGCGAGATCTGCGACAAGTACGGGATCGTCTTCGTCCTGGACGAGGTCATGGCCGGGTTCGGACGCACCGGTGAGTGGTTCGCGGCGGATCTCTTCGACGTCGTACCGGACCTGCTGACCTTCGCCAAGGGCGTGAACTCCGGGTACGTGCCGCTCGGCGGTGTCGCCATCTCCCCGGCGATCGCGGAGACCTTCGGCAAGCGGCCGTACCCGGGCGGGCTGACGTACTCGGGGCATCCGCTGGCGTGCGCGGCGGCCGTCGCGACGATCAACGTCATGGCCGAGGAGGGCGTCGTCGAGAACGCGGCGAACCTCGGCACCTCCGTCGTCGAGCCGGCGCTGCGGGAGCTGGCCGAGCGGCATCCTTCGGTGGGCGAGGTGCGGGGCGTCGGCATGTTCTGGGCCGTCGAACTGGTGAAGAACCAGCAGACGCGGGAGCCGCTGGTGCCGTACAACGCGGCCGGCGAGGCGAATGCCGCGATGGCCGCCTTCGGGGCGGCCGCCAAGAAGCAGGGGCTGTGGCCGTTCATCAACATGAACCGGACCCACGTCGTGCCGCCGTGCAACGTGAGCGAGGCGGAGCTGAAGGAAGGCCTGGCGGCGCTGGACGCGGCGCTGTCCGTGGCGGACGAGTACACGGAGTAGGCGGCACGATGCCCGGGCGGAGCTGCGCCGGACCGGCCGGGCGTAAGTAGCAGGTACCGGGGCGACTCGAACGCGTAAGGTGGCGTGCTCGTAGACATATACGTGTACGCCACCCGATCGCGACGAGGGAGACGCCCCGACCATGCCCGGCACCAGCGGCAACGCCGCTGTGACCCGCAGCACCCTGCGCCAGCAGATCGCCGACGCGCTTCGCGACGAGGTGCTGGCCGGGCGGCTGCAACCGGGGCAGGAGTTCACGGTGAAGGAGATCGCCGAGCAGTACGGGGTCTCGGCGACGCCCGTGCGCGAGGCCCTGGTCGATCTGTCCGCGCAAGGGCTGCTGGAGGCCGACCAGCACCGGGGCTTCCGTGTACACGAGTACTCGGTCGAGGACTTCCGGGGCATGCTCGAGGCCCGCAGCCTGGTCACCGAGGGGATGTTCCTGGCGCTGGACCACGGCCACAAGGCCTACCGGGACCTCGACGACCCCCGCACGGCCGCCGCCGTCGCGGGAGTGCGCCGACGCGGCGAGGAGGCACAGCGCGCGGCCGCCGCCGGTGATCTCACCGTCCTGATCGGCTACGACCTGCGCTTCTGGCGCGAGCTGAGCAGCCTGTTCGGCAATCCCTACCTCGCCGACTTCCTGCAGCGGCTGCGCG
The DNA here is from genome assembly GCF_040295365.1 of Streptomyces sp. NPDC002838. NCBI lineage: Bacteria > Bacillati > Actinomycetota > Actinomycetes > Kitasatosporales > Streptomycetaceae > Streptomyces > Streptomyces sp. NPDC002838. The sequence goes on from NZ_JBEOVF010000037.1 coordinate 48,152, forward strand.
TACAGACCTGGGTGTGCACCGTGCAGCACCTGCGTCGGCTGACCGAGCTGCGCGGCCGGCTGTGGTCCGGGTACACGGAGCTGGTGGACGCCCTCGCGTGCCGCGACACCGCGAGCGCCCGGTCGATCGTGGCCGAGTACAACGCCCATGCCCTGGCACTGATCGAAGGGCTCGCCGCCGGGTGAGCGGGGCGGGGTCGGGTATGGGACCTGCACGACAGCAGCGCACTCGCACTGTGCACGACCGCAGCGCACTGCGCGCCGTACCGATTACCCTGCCCTGACCACTGTGTGACAACGACCGCGCGCCGCGAGTATCCGAGGAGCTGACTTTTGGCCTGTGACCTGTGGCTGGTGCCGCTTGTGGACGTGTTGTGCCACACCCCGGACAATCCGTTCGCCGAGGAACTCGCGCAGTACAACAAGGCGCTCACCGAGGCCGGGCTCCCGCCGGTGCCGGTGTACCAGTACATGCCGGGACTGTCCGGCGAGGTCGCCCCGGTGGCGGGCTTCGACTACGACGCGCTGCACTTCCTGCGCCGTGCCTATCTGCTCCAGGTGTGCGGGCTGCCGGTGACGCCGGTGGACGAACTGGGCGGCGACTACGAGCAGTTGCTGGAGATGTTCGAGGCGACGGCCCAGCAGTCGCATCTCGTCTGGCACTACGACCACGCGGGCGCGTACGTCCCCGTCGACTTCCCGCACCCCCTCTCCAACGACGAACTCCTCGCGGGCGGCGGCCCGTTGGGCTCGTCCCAGACGCTGTTGCGGGAACTGGAGTTCGTGGCCCCCTCGCTCGGCATCGACCCGGCCAACCCCCCGGCGCCGCCGGATGCTCCGCAGGGCCCCACGGAGTTGGAGGAGCCTGCCGTACCCGCTCCCTACGACCCCAGCCCCTTCTCCCGCGAGCGGCATGTGTGGCTGGGGCTGCACGCGGCGGCTACGCGGAGTCTGGCGCAGGGGTCGATGATCATCTTCAGCTGACGGGACATCCGACGGCGGAGGGCGCCCTCCGAGTGGGCGCCCTCCATGTCGAGTCGTGTCAGCTCTGCTCGACGATGCGGATCGTACGGATTCCGGTGCCCCGGTACCGGGTGGGTGTCCTGGTCAGGACAGGTCGGCCGCGCGGCCACTCGACGGTGGGCAGGGCCAGGTGCAGTACGTGGGCGCCGCTCCAGTCGGCCTCCCCCTTGCCGTCCCCCTGCTCGTCCCCGGCGACCGCCGTCCGCAGACGCTTGCCCACGGCTGCCGCCGCCGCGAAGTCGAGCCCTTCGATGTTCACGGACGGCAGCGCGCCGAGGTGCTCGGCGACCCCTGCCCGCTCGCACTCCGCGGCGGCGAGGCTGAGCGCGGGGATGTAGACCCGCAGGGCGGGGTCCTTCTCCGCCTCGACGACGAGCCGGGACGCCATGCTGTTCCCCGCCCCGAGCGCCAGCGCGGCCGTGTCGTCGAAGATGACGGCACGCGGCAGCGGATACGGCTCCTTCTCCGTCACTGGACCTCCCCGATGCGCCCGGCCTCCAGGTCGGCCCACAGCTTCTCGCCGGCCTTCTCGTCCTCCTCCGTGTACGGCCTGCCGAGGAAGTGTTCCTCGACGTACGCCTTGGTCTCCTCGTACCGCTTGCGCAGCTCTTCCTTGGTGGGCGTGGCCCCGGCCAGCTCCGCCACGAGGTCCCGCATGGTGATCCCACGCTCCCGGGCCAGCTCCTGAAGGCGGTCTCGGACAGCGGGGTCGACCTTGATCGTGGTGTCAGCCATGAGCACAGTATACCGGTGGTATACCACCTCAGGGCGTTCGAGTGTGACAGTCATCGACACTCCGTTTCTCTCGAAGGACCCGGCGAGCGAGTGCGGCCGGGAGTCTGTGCAGGCCTACGCGGGCGCCGCCTGCCCCCTCAGCAGGGCACGGGCGATCGCGCCGCCCCGCCGCGCGGCCTCGCGGTACGCGGAGGCGCCGGGCTTGCGGAGCTCGACCTCGACGGTCGTGACCGGTTCGGTCGCGCTCGGCCCGGCCGGGCGCTTGCGGCGCAGGCGGTTCTCGACGATGGCGGCGGCCGAGTACAGGCGGCGTGGCAGGCCGTCGGTCAGGGCCGCCCGGATCTGGGCGCTGCTGGCGCCCGCCTCCCACCACTCCTCCACCAGCGGCGCGAGCCGCAACGCCTCGGCGGCGCCGAGGGTGAGCCGGGGCTCGGTACGGCCGAGCGAGCCGAGGAGCTTGGCGGCGAGCGCGGTGCGCTCGCTGGGCGCGGGCTCGGGCGGCGGGGAGGGAGGTTCTTGTTCCCCGGTCTTTTCTCCCGAAGGGAGATCGCCCGACGGGGCGACCTCCGACTCGCCGGAGGCCAGGTTCTGGGCTTCTTGCGATTCACCCGTGGGTGGCTCGTCCTCGTACGGAGTGTCGAACACCTCGTAGACCGTGAAGAGTTGGCCCGTCTCCCGGCTCTTGTGCACCACTCGCCGCAGATACCGCGATTCCTCCAGCTCATGCAGGGCGGCGGCGATCCGGGCCCGCCCCTCCTTGCGCTGATCAGCGAGCGTGCGGATGGTGACGCGGGCCTCGTTCGGGAGGCTCAATAGGTACGTCAGTACGCCGACCGCGCACCAGGAGATGCTCCGGTCGCGGAGGAGAGCGTTGGAGAAGACGGAAAAGGCGCGCGTGGGCGTCGTACGATGAATGCGCATCGGGAGGGCTTGCTCCTGCTGTCGAGCCCCCGGGTGTTGGCGCACCGCGGGGGCGTTTCTGTTGGCGTGACTCTATGGGCACGCAGAGCGACGAGCGCAAGCCGGAACCGGGGTTTTCCAGGCGGAAGTTCGCGTTCTTCACTCGGGCGAGTGAAGGGCGGCTCGCAGCAGGAGCGTGTGGACTCGGTCGTCCGGGCTCGTGGGGCGGTAACGCCAAGTCAGCGGCCAGGTGAGGCCGTTGAGGGCCGGGACCGGGATGTACGAGATGTGGTGCGGGCCCGCGGTGAGGCGGGTGACGCCGGGTGGCCAGGAGCGGTAGGCCGTACTGCCGACCGTGACCAGGAAGTAGACCCCGCGACGTCCGGTCGCCTCCTCGACGACCGGGCCGGGGGCGCCGCCGGTCATGTGGGCGAGGCGGTCGGCGAGGGCGCGGCCCTCGTCGCCGTCCACCCGGACCGCGTCGAACTGAACGCCTGCCTTGCGGAGTTGGATGCCGGTGAGGGGGATCCACTTCAGGTCACTTTGCGTGTTCATGGGGCCAGTTTCCGCAGGCGGAGCTACCGCCATCCATAACTCTGCGTCGACCATCGGCAACGGTCGGGAATCGGCAGGGATCACTGGTGACCGGTTGAGTTCGGTTGAGTTCGGGGGTGACCGCGATGGCGCGGGCGGAGAACAAGGTCGAGGCGAACGGAACGGCACATCTGGTTGCCGCGCTGGCGAAGGCACTGCGTGAGCAACAGCAGCTGTCTCAGGAGGAGTTGGGACGGAAGATCGGCTACACCGGGTCGGCGGTGAGCGCGATGGAGACGTGTGCGCAGCCGGCGAGTGATCAGATGCTGGTGCGGTTGGAGGAGACGTTGGGGGCGGGATTGGGCGTGTTCGAGAGGGCGCGCGAGTTGATTCGGCTGGACAGGTATCCGCCTCAGTTCAAGGGCTACATGCGCTTGGAGCAGCGGGCGTTGACGTTGTCGTCGTACTCGACCTTTGTGGTCCACGGACTCTTCCAAACCGAGGCGTACGCTCGTGCTCTGATCGGTGGCGGGTATCCGCCCCTCAAAGACGAGCGCGTGGAGGAACTGGTCGAGGCGCGACTGGCCCGGCGAGCACTCTTCGATCGCGAGCCCACCGCACTGATCGAGTTGATCGTCGAGGAGTCCGCGCTGCGCCGAGTCATCGGGAGCCGCGAAATCATGCACGAGCAGATGCTGCACCTCGCCGAGCGCGCCCGGCTCCGGAACGTCACCTTCCAGGTGTTGCCGATGGACTGCGGTCTCAGCGGCGCGCACTTCGGGGATCGCGGCGACATGGCACTTGTGGAGATCCTCGACCACGAGCACCTCGTTTACCTGGAGGCGCAGGACGAAAGCCTCCTGGTGAGCGACCCTGGAAAGGTGGCGACATACTCCCAGCGTTATGCGAAGATCCGCTCACAGGCCCTCGGCCCACACGAATCTCTGGGCCTCGTCGAGCAGTTGGCAGGAGAGCGCCAATGACCAGCAATCTGCAGTGGTTCAAGTCCAGCTACAGCAGCAGCGCCGGCGGCGAATGCCTCGAAGCCGCCTCCGACGTGGACGCCATCCACATCCGCGACTCCAAGAAGAACCCCGACGGCCCGCACCTCACCGTCTCCGGCGAAGCCTGGGCCGCCTTCCTCGCCCTCCCCCACGCCCCCTAACCCCAAAAGATGTGCCACTTCCCCCAAAACCGTCACATCTTTCTGCCACAACGCCCCCGCACCGGGTGATCTGCGACGGACTTCCCGGAATCCCCACCGCCGCTGCGCGACGCTGATCGGCATGAGTGGATTCCTCAACGCCAAGGCGCCGCCCGGGACGGGCACCGTGTACCGGGCAACCCTGGAGGCGCTGGCGCAGTACGGGCCTCGGCGGGCCGGAATGACGCAGATCGCGCGTCTCGCCGCTACCAACCGCCCCTTTCTCTACCGCAACTGGGCGAGCCGCGAGGCGCTGGTCCGAGAGGCCACGCGGCTGGAGCTGAAGCGACTGCTGTTCCTGGCCCGCGAGGTGGCGGATCCCTTGCCACCCCGGTGTCTCGAGGCGCGCTTCGTGGTGCGTGCGGCGCGTCTGGTGCGAGAGCACCCGGTCGTCGGGACCATGGCCCGCACCGCCCCGGAGACGGTGCACGCCGCGATCCTGCGACCGGTCACCGAGTGGCACGCGATGGCATGGTCCTGGCTGTGCGGCCACGTGACGGCCCATCTCGCAGCGGGCGCGGAGCGGGACAGCACCACCATGGCCGTCCTCACCACGGCACTCCCCTACGCCCTCACTCCGCCCGCGGACTCCTCGGATCCGAAGGGACGCGCCACGATCGACGCCCGCTTGAGTACGGCCGTACACCTCTGCCTGCGCGCCTCGTCGGCCTGCCCGCCCCCGTGTCAGCCGCAGGACGTGCGGTAGGCCAGGTGCGGGAACATGCGTTTCCACTGGTCTCCGGAGACGCTCAGGGGGAGAGAGTCACACAGGTCCTCGTAGAGGCGGTCGGTGTCGAGGTCGAGTACGAAGGTCCGCGGCCCCGGCAGCGCGGTCCGTGTGTCGTCGACGGTGACGGCCAGCCAGCGGCGGTCCTGCGGTGAGGCTGCCGGTGGCACGGTTACGGTGCCCGCGTTCTCCAGGGTGGCGAGTTCGGGAGTGCGCCATTGCCCGTCCTGCCCGACGGACCAGACGCGGTGGGGCTCACTCGTCACCGCGTAGCGGCCGTCGGCGGTGGTGTCGATCGACGTGATCTCGCCGTCGAGCCGTAGGACGTCGTGCTTCTTCCGGGGACGGGAGGGGTGGGTGACGTCCCAGAACTCGACGGTTCCGTCCTTGAGTGCCGTCGCCAACTCGCCTTTTCTCGTGGGGTGATAGCCGCCGGGTGCGGCCGGGAGCGGTTTGCCCTCGGCGGGCTGTGCGGGCCGGGAGAGGTCCCATAGCCGCGTGATGTCCCCCACTTCCTCGGTCATCAGCAGCTGGGACGAGTCCACGTACGCCGCACCCTCCATCGCCGCCGCCCAGTCGATCTGCCCGCCCTTGCGGGGCCGGGCGGGGTCGGAGACGTCCCAGAACCTGATGTCCTGTCCCGCCTCCACCGTCGCCAAGGTCTGCGAACCGGCGAACCACAGGCTCCCCGTATCGAAAAGGCCGCCGCTCGCCCGTGCCGGGACCGTGCCCCGGTGGACGGGTTTCGCCGGATCCCGGATGTCCCACAGGGCGATGGCGGGCTCTTCCCGCGAGCCCACCGCGAGGAGACGGCCGTCGGGACTCACCACGGCGTGCGGGACATCGGCGGTGAGCGGGATGCTGCCGCCTTTCTTCGGCGGCCCGTCGGAGTCGAACTCCCAGAGCTGGAAGGTGTGGCCCAGCCCTCCGGTCCAGTTGTGCGCCAGGAGCACCGGCGTCTTGCGCCTGGTCAGGAAGTACCTGGCCTCCCATCCCTTCGGCAGGGTGTACCGGACCTTCGGTCTGTGGAGGTCGCTGACGTCCCACACCCGTGTCGTGACCTCGCCTTCCTCGTTGCCATGCCTGGCGATGACGAATCTGCCGTCGGCGCTGAACGAGCCGGTACCCGCCTCGTACCCGGTGGGCACGCTGCCCTCGATCATGGGCGCCCAGGGCCGCTCGGGCCACAGCCGCACCTCTCCGCCTACCTCACCGGCCGCCAGGTACCGGCCGTCCGGGCTGTAGGCGACCGACTGAGCCGGTTCGCCCGACGGCAGAACGTCATTGCCGAGCATGCCGCCGTCCACCAGATCCGACACCTTCGCGGGCATCCCGGACCGCTGAACGCCGTGCTCCCTGTCCGCTCCCGCAAGGAATCTGCCGTCTCTGCTGAAGACGAGCGACGGAATACCGTCGCCGCCGTCGCCCCAGTAGTCCCGGTACTCCTCCGCCACCACACGACGCAGTTCCCGGCCGCCCTTCATCTCCCACCAGGCGATCTTCCCCTCCCCGCCGACCGCGACGACCAGGTCGCGCCGGGGATGAGCCGCGACCGCCATGACCGTGTCGGCGCGTTCCGTGTCCCGCAGCACGGGCCGGCCCGGATCGCTCACGTCCCACAGCCGCACCTGTGCGCTACCGCTCCCCGGCTCTTCGTTGCCGTTGCCCGTGATCAGGTGTCGCCCGTCCCGGGTGAACGCCAGGGAGATCAGCTCCACCTCCGCCACCGTCCGCTGCGCCCGCAGTGAAGGGTGCGCGGGGTCGCTCACGTCCCACAGCCGCAGCCGTCCCTTCTTGCTGCCCGCCGCGAGCGTCCTGCCATCCCCGCTGAACGCCAGGGTGAACGTCGTGCCTCCGTCGATGCGCAGCCGCGACAGCCGCTTCGGGTTCTTCGGGTCCGCGGTGTCCCACAGCGTCAGTTCGTCCTCCGACTGCGCGGCCAGCAGACGCGAGCGCGGGTGGTAGGCGATGGCCCCGAAGCCGCTCCGCAGCGTGAACCGGCCCGCCTCCACCGGAACGGCCGGCTCGGACATGTCCCACAGCTGGACCCGGCCACCCCGATGGCTGACTGCCAGGACCTCGCCGTCGGGGCTGTAGGCGAGGTTGAGCACCGGCTTTCGGTGCGGCTTCGCCGGGACGAGGTGGATCGGCGCGATGGTCGTCGCCGCCGTGTACAGGCTGGAGCGGCTCTCCGGTGTCGCGGCGGTGCGGTACGCGGCCAGGCTGAGGCGGAGGGCGGTCTGCGGGTCGCGTTCGCGCATGGTGTCGGCCTGGTTGGCCAGCTCCCTGGCGATCAGGCTGGCTTCGCGGCTCGCCGCCTGCCGGTTCTCGTAGGACGCCCAGCCGAAGAGCGAGGCGGCCACCAGAAACAAAGCCAAAAGCCCGGCGATCCACGCCCGGGTGACGAAGCGTCTGCGCCGCTGCGCCCGATCGCTCGCGGCGACGAAATCCCGTACCACCTGACGGACGGGAACACGTACGACCGCCGCCCCGGCAGCGACGACTGCCCCGGGGACGGGCACCCCGGCCGCGACCGCCGGCCCGGTCCCCGAGGCTGTCTGGGCCACCTGAGCCATATGGGCCGCCTGGGCCACGTGGACCGCCTGTACCGCCTGCACCGCCTGCACCGCCGGAGCCTCATGGACTACATGGGGCCCCTGGGCCCTTTCGGCTGCTTCGGCCCCCTGAGTCGGCCTGGCACCCTGGGTCGCCGGAGTCCCATGGGATACCTGGGCCGCCCGGGCCGCTTCTGACTGGGCCGCTTCGGCCACCTGCGTCACCAGAGCCCCATGGGCCGCCCGAGTCGCCTGGCCGTGGTCCGCCGTGAGCTTCTTCGCCTCCTCAAGGGCCGTGCCCTCGTAGAGACCGCTCGGCTCGCGTCCGGCCTCGTCCCAGCCCTCCGCCGCCGCGGTCAGCCGTCGCAGCCGGAGCAGGTCGTCACGTACCTCGTCGATCCATCCGCTCAGCCTCCGCCACGCGTGCAGCAGCGAGTCGTGGCCGAGCCGTGCCCCGCCCTCCTCGTCCACGACGACCAGCCGGGCGTCCGCGAGCCTGCGCAGCAGCTCCTCGCCGCCCGCCAGTTCCTCCGGCGGCACGCGGCGGCGCATCAGCCGTCCCTCGCCGTCGGCCACATGGACCATCGCGAGCAGCAGGCTCCGCAGGTCCCTGCGGCCGGTCTCGTCGAGACCGGCGTAGATCTCGTCGGCGGCCCGGGCCACCGCGTCCCGTATGCCTCCGGCGTCGCGGTATCCGGCGTACGTGAGCGTCGTCCCCCGCCGTCGCAGCCAGATCTCCCGCAGGGCGTAGGCCAGGAAGGGCAGCGCGGCGGCGTCACCTCCGGTGTGCCGCTCCTCGTTCACGTCACGCCGCAGGAGCTGCGGTACGCCTTCCTCCCACCGCAGGCCCGCGTACTCGGCCGGGCCCACGATCGCGGCCTCGACCTCCACGTCGCTCAGCGCGGGCACGGCGAAGTGGCCCTTGCGCACAAAGGGCGCCAGGCGGGGATCGCTCAGGGCGTCGCCGTAGTAGTCGGCGCGCAGGGCCAGGACGAGCCGCGGGCCGTCCGCGTCGTCTGCTCCCGCCGCGGTGAGCGCGGCGGCGAAACGCTCCCTTTCGGCGTCGTCCGAGCAGAGCGTGAAGTACTCCTCGAGCTGGTCGACGACGAGGACGCGCGGCGCCCGCCCGGCCGTGGGCGTGGGGCGGCTGAAGCGCCCCTGCTCCAGGTCCCGTACGACGTCGGCAGGCGCCCTGCCCACCGCCGCCGCCCACGCCCCGGCCAGCGCCCGGAACGGCCGCTCACCCGGCGCGGGCACCATCCGCACGGGCCCGAGCCCCGCCCGCGGCGCGGCCACGCTCAGCCCCGCCCGCAGCAGCGAGGACTTCCCGACGCCCGACGGCCCCACCAGGACCACCGGCTCACCGGGCCGCGCCTGCTCGACCCGCTGGAGCAGTTCTTCGGTCAACTCCTCCCGGCCGAAGAAGAGATGGTGCTGTTCGGGCAGGAACGGGAGGATGCCGGGATAGGGACAGACGGCGTCCGTGTCCGGGGCGTCGGCCTCGGTCGGGCCGTCGGCCGTCACCGGGGTGTACCGGTGGTTGACGGCGAGGGTCAGCTCCCCCATGCGCGCGGTGCCGCCGCCGTAGGGACGCGCCGCGCTGCCCTGGAGCCGCTGGTCGAGCAGGCGGTAGAGGCTGCCCAGCGTCAGCCACTTCGGGCCGCCCGCGTCGCCCTCCCGCAGCAGGCGCAGCAACTCGCCGCTGAAGAGGGTGTGCTCCGCGCCCTGCGGGGCGTACGCCAGGGCGCCTCGCAGGGCGGACGCGAGCAGATAACTGCCGTCGGGCCGCGCGCCGCCGAACGGGTCCGTGGCGGGCGGCCGGGCCGGCTCCTGCGCGCCTCCCGCGAAACAGCAGTCGAGGATCACGACCGGGTCCGCGGCGGCGTCGCTCAGATAGCGCTCGACCTCGGCGTAGGGCACGGAGTGCGCCGTGTCGGTCTGCGACTTGGTCGTCGCCGTCGCCAGATACAGCCGCCGGCCGGGTCCGCGCAGCCCGTGTCCGACGAAGTAGAAGAGAACCGTTCCGCCCTCGTACCGCTCCTGAGTGGGCTCGGCCCGCTCGACGGCCGCCGCCAGCGCCTCCAGGACGTCGCTCGGTGACTGCGGGTCGGTGAGCAGCGTGACCCGGTCGCCCATGCCGCACACCGTGCTCAGCGCCTCGGCCACGGCCTGCGCCGACCGTACGGCTGACGGCAGTCCGGGCAACAGCTGCCCGGGGTGGGTCGCCGTACCGACCACCACTGCGTGGCAGCCGGCCCCCGCCACATCCGGTCTCCCCCGTACGGGCATGATCAGCCGGCCTCGGGCGTCCGGCCCGCCCGCTCCTGCCGCAACGCCTCCGCGACCTTTTCGGCCAGTTCACTGGTGCCCTCGGCGGTCAGACCCCGCACCTTCTCGGAGGAGACCACGACCTGCGTACCGTCCGGCAGCGTGATGGTGACGGTCTGGTTGCCGCGGCGGTTCTGCAGCCATACCACGACGGCCGCTCCCACCGCCGCCGTCGGACCGCCGGGGGCCAGCAGCAGCGAGATCAGCTCTCCCAGCGCGCCCATGGCTCCGACCGGCGGCGCGGCCGGAGCCTCCCGGCGCACGAAGGCCCGCAGCTCCGGGTCCTGGCGCAGCCACCGGTACAGATCCTCCGCAGCCCCGACGCCGTCCCCGCTCCCGGCGTCCACGGCCAGTGTGACTCTCACCTGTGCCCCTTCCGAGCCCACACGTGTTCATGTGCCTCAACTCTCGGGGCATTAGCGAAAGTTGGCAACAAGCACGCAAAGTCACCACTGCGCGACGCCAACGCTGCGCGCCCCTCAGGTCGACTCCCGCACCACCAGCCGGCAGGGCACCGTGTGCATCCCCGGCGCCGTCCCCTCCGCGTCGATCGCCTCCAGGAGCCGTAGTGCCGCGATGCGCCCGATCTCCGCGAGGCTCATGTCGATCGTGGTGAGGGGCGGGCGGGAGGCCAGGGCCATGGTGTCCCAGTTGTCGTAGCCGACGAGCGCGATGTCGCCGGGGACGTTCACGCCGCGCTCGCGGAGAGTGTCAGCGACGCCCCGCGCTATCTGGTCGTTGCCGCAGAAGAAGGCGTCCGTCTCCGGGGCCGTACGCAGGACCGCCTCGGCGGCGCGGCGGCCCCATGCCTCGCTCCACTCGCCGAAGTGGACCCGGCCGGTGGACAAACCGAACCCCGCGCCCTCCAGGTGCTCCACCCCGTGACGGGCGCGGTCGCGGGCGGCGGCGTGGTGTTCGGGGCCGGTGACGTGGGCGATGTGGGTGCGGCCGGTGGACAGGAGGTGTTCCACCGCGAGTTGGGCGCCGCCCCGGTCGTCGGAGACGACGGAGGTGTCGTCCGGGTCCGTGGAGGGGGAGAGCGCGTAGACCACCGGGATCGCCTCCAGGCCGCTGATGCCGGTCAGCGGCGGGCGCGGGTCCGTACGGCGGCCGGTGACGATGATGCCGTCCACCCGGCGGTCGATGAGGTTGCGCAGGTGGTGCTGCTCCCGGATCGCGTCGCCGCGCGTGTCGCACAGCAGGACCGAGATCTTGCCGGCGCCGAGCGCGTCCTCGGCGCCCAGCAGCACCGGTGTGCTGAAGCGGCCTATGCCGTCCGTCGTCATCAGACCGACCGTCCAGCTGCGGCCGGTGTGCAGGCTCTGGGCGTGCTGGTTGGGGCGGAAGCCGAGCGTCGCCACGGCGTCCAGGACCCGCTGGCGGGTTTCCGGGCGCATCCTTCCGCCACCGTTGAGCGCCTTCGAGGCCGTGCCCACACTGACGCCCGCGAGCGCGGCGACGTCGGCGAGCCGGGCCCGGCCGGCGGGGGACGACCCTGAGGAGCCTGGAGCACTTGCGGCTGACGTCACGAGCAAACCTTTTCCTTCGCGGCAGGGGTGCCCAACATCGTGGCATCCGCCGAGGTCGAGCGCCAGTCAGTGAGAAACCAGAAAAATATACTGTCGCAGCCCTTGACCCGACTTGGCCGTTCCCCTCTACTTTTCCGTCAGGAAAACGGTTGCTCAAAAGCCATCCCAGCCTTCGGAGAACCATGCCCCGCACACGCCCCGCCCTGCCCCCCACGGGCCCGGTCCGACTCGGCCCGGAGGCCCGCGCCGCACTGCGGCCTGCCCCCGCCGGCATCACCGCGGGCTTCTGGCACACCCGCCGCGAGGTCAACACCCGCACCTCCCTCCCGCAGGGCCCCGAACTGCTGGAGTCCGCGGGCAATCTGCAGAACCTGCGGCTCGCGGCCGGCACGGCGGAGGGCGAGTTCCAGGGCGCGTACCCCTTCGTGGACACCGACGTCTACAAGTGGCTGGAGGCCGCCTCCTGGCAGCTCGCCCAGGGAGCGTCACCAGACCTTCAGGCCCACGTCGACCGGATCACCGATCTCGTCGCCTCCGCCCAGCAGCCCGACGGCTACCTCAACACCTGGTTCCAGCTGGTCAAGGGCGGCGAGCGCTACCAGGACCTGCGCTGGGGGCACGAGTTGTACTGCGCGGGGCATCTCATCCAGGCCGCCGTCGCCCACCACCGCTCCACCGGCCGCCCCGAACTCCTCGAGGTCGCCCGGAAGTTCGCCGACCACGTCGACTCCGTCTTCGGCCCGCCCGGCAGCGGCAAGCCCATCGACGGCATCGACGGTCACCCCGAGGTCGAGACCGCCCTGGTCGAGCTGTACCGGGAGACCGGCGAGCGCCGCTACCTCGACCTCGCCGCCTACTTCGTCGACCGGCACGGGCACGGCCTGCTCGGCGGCGAGGCCTACTGCCAGGACCGCGTCCCCGTCCGCGAGGCCACCAACGTCGAGGGGCACGCCGTACGACAGCTGTACCTGCTGGCCGCCGCCGCCGATCTCGCCACCGAGACCGGCGACGCCGAACTCCGCACCGCCGCCGAGCGGTTGTGGCACGCCATGACCACCACCAAGACCCACCTCACCGGCGGCCTCGGCGCCCACCACGACGAGGAGGACTTCGGCGACCCGTACGAACTGCCCAACGAGCGCGCCTACTGCGAGACCTGCGCCGCCATCGCCTCGATCCAGTGGAGCTGGCGCATGGCCCTGCTCACCGGCGAGGCCCGCTACTCCGACCTGATCGAACGCACCCTGTACAACGGCTTCCTGGCCGGGGTGTCGCTGGACGGCGAGAGCTGGCTGTACGTCAACCCGCTCCAGGTCCGCGACGGCCACACCGACCCCGGCGGCGACCAGTCGGCCCGCCGCACCCGCTGGTTCCGCTGCGCCTGCTGCCCGCCGAACGTCATGCGGCTGCTGGCCTCCCTGGAGCACTACCTGGCGAGCAGCGACGACGACGGCCTCCAGATCCACCAGTACGTCACCGGCCGGTACGAAAGCGACCTCGCCGTCATCAGTGCCGAAACCGACTACCCCTGGCACGGCACCATCGCCCTCACCGTCGAGGACACCCCGACCGACCGCCCCTGGACGCTCTCGCTCCGCATCCCGCGGTGGTGCCGGGACTTCCGCGTGCGGTGCGGCGAGCAGACGTACGACGATTCCGTGGCCGACGGCTGGCTGCGCCTGCACCGCACCTGGGCCCCCGGCGACAAGGTCGTCCTGGAACTCGCCCTCGAACCCCGCCTCACCACCGCCGACCCCCGGGTGGACGCCGTACGCGGCTGCGTGGCCATCGAACGCGGGCCCCTCGTCCACTGCCTGGAAGGGGTCGATCACCCCGGCGGCGGCCTGGACGACATCGTGATCGACACCACCCGCCCGCTCGCCGTGAAGCACCGCCCGGACCTGCTGGGCGGAGTCACCACGGTCGTGGCGGCGGGCAGGCGGCGAATCGTCCCCGACGCGGGCTGGTGGCCGTACGGCTCCGCCGACGACCTCCGCCAACAGGACGGCGAGCCCGTCGAGTTGATCGCCGTCCCCTACTACGCCTGGGCCAACCGCGAGGACGGCAGCATGCGCGTCTGGCTGCCCACCTCCTGAGCACCCGCCCCGCCCTACGACAACGAGGTCACCCCGTGATACCCACCCGCCGCGCCCCTCTGGCCCCCGCCCGCCGCACCCTGATCGCCGCGCTGGCAGCCGTCGGCACGCTCGCCTCCCTCACCGCCTGCGGAGGCGGATCCGACGGGTCCGGTTCCTCCGACGCGTCCGGAGGGACGTACACCTTCTGGGACCCGTATCCGCAGTTCGACGCCTCCTCGCCGTGGGGCAAGCGCGTCACCGAGTGCGGGACCAAGGCCGGGGTGACGCTCAAGCGCACCGCGTACGACACCACCGACCTCGGCAACAAGGCGCTGCTCGCGGCCCAGCAGGGCAACGCGCCCGACGTGATGCTGGTCGACAACCCGGTCGTCTCCACGCTCGTCGAGGCGGGGATCCTCAACAAGACGAGCGACCTCGGCCTCGACACGAAGTCGATCCAGGAGAACATCATCGGCGCGGGCACGATCGACGACGCCTCCTACGGCGTCCCGATCGGCGCCAACACCCTCGCCCTCTACTACAACAAGAAGGTTCTGTCGGAGGCCGGCGTCGACCCCGCCTCCATCAAGGACTGGAACTCCCTCACCGCCGCCCTGCAGAAGGTCAAGACGGCCGGGAAGAAGGGCATCACCTTCTCCGCGATCAATACGGAGGAGGGCAGCTTCCAGTTCCTGCCGTGGTTCTGGGGCGCGGGCGGGGATCTGACCAAGCTCGACTCGGACGAGGGGGTCGCCGCCCTCTCCCTGTGGAAGCAGTGGGTCGACGAGGGCTACGCCCCGAAGGACGTCCTGCAGAACACGCAGACCACCAGCTGGCAGGAGTTCGCCACCGGCGACTACGCGTTCGGCGAGAACGGCACCTGGCAGCTCGGCAACGCCGACAAGGCCGGCTTCGACTACGGCATCCTCAACATCCCGGCGCGCAACGGCGGTTCGGCGCCGGTGCCGACGGGTGGCGAGTTCGTCACCGTGCCCGTGCAGGAGGACAGCGCGCGCTACGACGTCAGCAAGAAGATCGTCGAGTGTCTGACCAACGACGCGAACCTCCTGGCGACGGACACGACCCTGATGTACATCGCCCCGACCGCCACCGTGCAGGCCGAGCAGGTGAAGGCGAACCCGAAACTCAAGCCGTGGGTGGACGCCGTGGCCGCGGCGCGCGGTCGCACCAGCGGCGGACTGGGCTCGAAGTACCCCACGATCTCCGAGCCGATGTGGACCGCCGTCCAGTCGGCCCTCTCCGGCGGCAAGAGCCCGCAGGACGCCCTGGACACGGCCCAGTCGAGCGCCGAGAAGGGCTAGGTCCCACACCATGACCATCGCCCGAGTCGACCGCCCGGGGCAGGCGGCGGCCGTGTCGAAGGCGAGCGGTACGGGTGGAACCGACTCCGTGCCGCTGCGGCGCCGGCAGCGGCGCCGGAGCCAACTCACCGCGCTCGCCTTCGTCGCCCCGCTGATCGCCTACCTCGCCGCCTTCTACGTCTATCCCCTCTACCGCAATCTCGACCTGAGCCTGCGCGACTACACCGTCCGGTCGTTCGTGTCGGGGGACGCGCCGTTCTCCGGCTGGGACAACTTCCAGAAGGTGCTCGACGATCCGACGTTCGGCCCGGCGATGCGCCACACCATGGTCTTCACCTTCGTGTCGATCGCCTTCCAGTACGCCATCGGGCTCGCCCTCGCGGTCTTCTTCAACCGGCATTTCCGTCTGGCGCCCACCCTGCGCGCCCTGTTCCTGATCCCGTGGCTGCTGCCGCTGATCGTGTCGGCGTCGACGTGGTCGTGGATGCTCAACAGCGAGTCGGGGGTGGTGAACTACTTCCTGCACTTCTTCGGCGTGGACGCGGTCGGCTGGCTCACCTCACCGGACTGGGCGCTGACGTCCGTGATCATCGCGAACATCTGGATCGGCATCCCGTTCAACCTGGTCATCCTCTACAGCGGCCTGCAGAACATCCCGTCGGAGCTCTACGAGGCCGCCGCGCTGGACGGGGCGAACGGCTGGCAGCAGTTCCGCCGGATCACCTTCCCGCTGCTGCGCCCGGTGTCGGCGATCACCCTGCTCCTCGGCCTCGTCTACACCCTCAAGGTCTTCGACCTGATCTGGATCATGACCAAGGGCGGGCCGGGCGACGCCTCGTCCACCCTCGCCACCTGGTCGTACCAGCTGGGCTTCGGCACCTTGCTGCCCAAGTTCGGCCCGGGGGCGGCGGTCGGCAACATCCTCATCCTCATCGCCCTCGTCTTCGGCCTGCTGTACATCCGCGTCCAGAGGAGGCAGGAAGCGTGAAACGCCGTACGGCCTCCCGCCGTTACACCGCCATCGGAGTCCTCCTCACCGCGCTGATGCTGTTCCCGGTGTACTGGATGCTCAACGTGTCCCTCACCCCACAGCAGGACATGCGCAAGACCCCGCCCGACCTGCTCCCCCTCCACCCCACCTTCGAGGGCTACAAGGCGGTCCTCGACGACCAGATGCCCTACCTCGGCACCAGCCTGCTCATCGGCCTCGGCACGGTCGCCCTCACCCTCGTCCTCGCCGCCCCGGCCGGCTACGCGCTGGCGAAACTCCGCCCGCTCGGCGGCGGCGCCCTCGGCCTGGTCCTCCTCGTCGCCCAGATGATCCCCGGGATCGTCATGGCGATGGGCTTCTACGGCATCTTCCTCGACCTCGGCCTGCTCAACTCCTGGTGGGGCCTGATCATCGCGGACTCCACCATCGCCGTGCCGTTCGGCGTCATGATCTTCACGGCGTTCATGTCGGGCATCCCCGGCGAGCTCATCGCCGCGTCCCGCATCGACGGTGCCGGGACCTTCCGCACCTTCTGGTCGGTGGTCCTTCCGGTGAGCCGCAACGCGGTCGTCACCGTCTCGCTCTTCAGCTTCCTGTGGGCCTGGTCCGACTTCGTCTTCGCCAACACCCTCGACGGCGGCGGTGACTGGCGGCCGATCACCCTCGGCATCTACCGCTACATCGGCAACAACAACCAGGAGTGGAACGCGATCATGGCCACCGCCGTCGTCGCCTCCGTCCCCGCAGCGGTGCTGCTGGTCCTCGCCCAGCGCTACGTGGCCGCGGGTGTGACCGCGGGCGCGGTGAAGGACTGAACCTTCCCTCCATTGAGCCTCCATTGAGGAGATCATCTGTCATGAGCCGCTCAAGACCCCCCACCTCCGGGCGCCTCACCGCCGCCCTGGGCGCGGCCGCCCTCGCCGTCACGGCCCTCGCCACCGCCGCGCCGGCCGCCCACGCCGTTCCCACCACCGCCACCACCCTGGTCGTCAACGCCGACCAGACCCTGCGCCCGGTCACCCATGTGGCCAGCGGCAGCCTCTACGGCCTCGCCGACGGGTCCACCCCCTCCGACAGCCTGGTCAACGCTCTCAAGCCGCACACCTTCGTGCAGATGGCCCCGGGCGGCAGCCAGCTGCCCAACGGCGCGTCCAAGCCCGGCGGCGACGCACTCGTCGTAGCGTCGAAGGCGGCCCGCGCGGGCGCCAAGGTGGTCGTCCGCATGCCGGACTGGTACCCGAACTTCCCCTACAGATGGGTGAGTTGGAGCGACTGGCTGTCGGCGGTCGACAAGCAGGTCGCCGCCGTGCAGTCCTCGGGCGCCACCAACATCAGCGCGTACGAGATCTGGAACGAGCCCGATTGGACCTGGGACACCGCCAAGGCGGGCTCCTTCAACGCGGGCTGGGCACGCACCTACAAGCAGATCCGGACGAAGGACACCAGGACCCCGATCCAGGGCCCGAGTGACGCGTCCTGGAACCAGTCCCGCATGACCCAGTTCCTCACCGACGCCAAGGCCAGTGGCACCGTCCCCGACATCATCGCCTGGCACGAACTCAGCGGCAGCAGGGACATCGCCGCCCACGTCTCCGCGTACCGCGCGCTGGAGCGCAGCCTCGGCATCAGCCCGCGTCCGATCTCCATCGAGGAGTACGGCACGCCCGCCGAGATGGGCAACTCCGGCGCTCTCATTCCCTACGTCGCCAAGTTCGAGCGGACCGGCGTCCAGGACGCCGAACTCGCCTTCTGGAACCAGTACGGCACCCTCGGCGACACCCTGACCGGCACCGGCGGCTCGCCCAACGGCTCGTACTGGACGTACAAGTGGTACGGCGACATGTCCGGGAACATGCTCGTCACCACGCCCCCCGCGCAGACGGGCATCGACGGCTTCGCCTCCCGCAACAGCGCCGGCAACCAGATCAGCGTCGTCGCCGGCGGCTGCACGGGCTCCTGCGCGGTGAAGGTCAACGGACTGTCCGCGCTGTCGGCCTTCGGAAGCACCGTCCACGTCAGGGTGGAGTACTCCCCCCACACCGGCCGCACCACCGCGTCCCCCGGCCCGATCACCATCTCCGACGCCGACTACACGGTCTCCGGCGGCTCCATCACCGTGCCGGTCACGATGAACGCGTCCGACGGATACCGCGTGGTGGTCACCCCCAGCGGCACCAACACCTCGCTGGCGGGGCGCTACCAGATCACCAACAGGAACAGCGGTCTCGCCCTCGGCACCCAGAACGGTGCCACCGCTCAGGGCACCCCGGTGCTCCAGGGAACGCCCACCACCGCCACCGACCAGAACTGGACCCTGGTGTCCGCAGGCTCGGGCCTGTACAAGATCGTCAACCAGAAGAGCGGGCTGGTGCTCGGCATCAACACCATGAGCACCTCCGACGGCGGCACCGCCCTGATCTGGGGCGACAACGGCACCGCCGACCACCTCTGGCAACTCATCCCGGCCCGCGACGGCTACTACAAGATCGCCAACTACAACAGCGGGCTGCTGCTGGGCGTGGACCAGATGAGCACATCCCCCGGCGCCCAGGTCCTTCAGTGGAGCGACAACGGCACGGCGGACCACCTGTGGAGGCTGACGTCACGCTAGCCCCGTAAAGACACCTGTGTCCCTGGCCGATGTCGGCGGCCAGGGGCACAGGCATGTCATGAGGCTATGACCGGATGACCGTGACTAGATGAACGAGTTGATCTCGATCGTCTCGTCCCGCCCCGGCCCGACCCCGATCGCGGAGATCGGGGCACCGGACATCTCCTCCAGCGCCTTGACGTAGTCCTGGGCGTTCTTCGGCAGGTCGGAGAAGGACTTCGCCTTGGTGATGTCCTCGGACCAGCCCGGGAGGGTCTCGTAGACCGGCTTCGCGTGGTGGAAGTCGGACTGGGAGTACGGGAGCTCCTCGACGCGCTTGCCGTCGATCTCGTACGCCACGCAGACCGGGATCTCCTCCCAGCCGGTGAGGACGTCGAGCTTGGTGAGGAAGAAGTCGGTGAGGCCGTTGACGCGGGTGGCGTAACGGGCGATCACCGCGTCGAACCAGCCGCAGCGACGGTCACGGCCGGTGGTGACACCCCGCTCGCCACCGATCCTCCGCAGCGCCTCGCCGTCCTCGTCGAAGAGCTCGGTCGGGAAGGGACCCGCTCCGACCCGGGTCGTGTACGCCTTCAGGATGCCGATGACCCGGCTGATCTTCGTCGGGCCGACGCCCGCGCCGGTGCACGCACCGCCCGCGGTGGGGTTGCTGGACGTCACGAAGGGATACGTGCCGTGGTCGATGTCGAGGAGCGTGCCCTGGCCGCCCTCGAAGAGCACGACCTTGTCCTGCTCCAGCGCCTGATTGAGCACGAGCACCGTGTCGGCGACGTACGGCTCGATCTTCGCGGCGTAGCCCAGCAGCTCCTCGACCACCTGGTCGACGGCGATCGCACGCCGGTTGTACAGCTTGGTGAGGATCTGGTTCTTGACGTCGAGGGCGGCTTCCACCTTCTGCGTCAGGATCGACTCGTCGTACAGGTCCTGCACGCGGATGCCGACGCGGTTGATCTTGTCGGCGTAGGTCGGCCCGATACCGCGGCCGGTGGTCCCGATCTTCCGCTTTCCGAGGAAGCGTTCCGTCACCTTGTCGACGGTCACGTTGTAAGGCGTGATGATGTGAGCGTTTCCGCTGATCAGGAGCTTGGACGTGTCGACGCCACGCTCGTTCAATCCGCTCAGCTCGGAGAGCAGGACCGACGGGTCGACGACGACACCGTTTCCGATGACCGGGGTGCACCCCGGGGACAGGATTCCGGAAGGGAGGAGGTGGAGGGCATACTTCTGGTCACCCACGACTACCGTGTGGCCGGCGTTGTTGCCGCCCTGGTAGCGCACCACATAGTCCACCGAGCCACCGAGCAGGTCGGTCGCCTTTCCCTTGCCTTCGTCACCCCACTGAGCACCGAGCAGCACAAGTGCGGGCACGCGCGTACACCCCTTCCGGGCGGGGCATGTCCAAGGTCAGAGGCGTACGCGAACACTTGCCTGTGACTCGCACAGCGTGTTTCGTACACCGGCGGCCTTCGTTGGCCGCAACCCGTCGGACCGGATGCCCCGGAATAGACGAAGCCCCTGGCGCAATAGCGCAAGGGGCTCTTGCACAAAGATGCTACCCGAGGAAGCGAGGCAGGACCGAGGTGGCGACTTTCGCGACGTCCGACCAGTTGCTGGTGGTCATCGATCCGGTCGCCCGGAGGACCGACGGCGAGTCCGTACGGATCGCGAAAGACGTGGTCAGCGCGGGTGCGGCGCATACGAAGGTGTGCCTGCCGGAGGACCCGGAGGAATTCGCCCGGGCGCTGGCGCGACGGGGATCTCGGCGGCCGGTGGTCATCGGCGACGACCGGGCGCTGGTCCGGACGGTGTCGCTGCTGCACAGGCGGCGGGAGCTGGCGGAGTGCGCGCTGTCGTTCGTACCGGTCGGAGGCGCGCTGTCGCTGGCGCGGTCGCTGGGGGTGCCGACGGGGGCGGTGGCGGCGGCGCGGGCGGTCCTGGACGGGGTCGAGCGGCGGCTGGACCTGCTCGTGGACGACAGTGACGGGGTGGTGCTGGGCGAGCTGCGGATTCCGCCGGTGTCTCCGGAGGCTCCGCCGGACGGCCCTTCCGCGCGTCCCTGGCTACGGACGTGCCAGTCCCTCGTACGCACGCTCGTGCCGGTGCGACCCGCGCGGGAGACCCCCGTCACCGGCCCCGGCCCGTCCCGGCTGCGGGTGGAGGTCGACGGGGTGACGCTGGTGGATCTGGGCCATCCGGTGGCTTCGGTGTCGGTGACGCCGGGGTCCTCCGGGGTGGCCGAGGTCGAGGTACGGCCGGCTTCGGTGGGCGCGGAGGCATCGCCCCTGCGGGCGTCCGGGAGGACGGTGACCGTGGTGGGGGCGGATTTCCGGTACCGGTCGGACGCGGGGGTGGCGGGGCCGGTGCGGAGGCGGACTTGGACGGTTTGGGAGGGGGCTTGGGGGCTTACGTTGCCTTCGTCGGCGTGAGCCGATCCGTGGCTCGGGGAGTCTGGAAGCCTGCGGTATCGAGCACGCAGTCGAAGGGGTCCGGGATGTGGAGCGCCTCGCCGAACGGCTTGGTCGAGCACCAGGTAGGTGAGGATCCCCGCCCTGGCGTACACCTGAACCTTGTCGGTCAGATCGTCGTCCCGGGTGGAGGGCGAGGTCAGCTCGGCGACAAAGGAGAGAGCCTCACCGTCCAGGCGGTTACTGGTCGTCTCGTGGGTGCGTCGGTGCGCCGCATGGATGTCCGGTTCGTACGCGCACTCGTCCCTCGGGAAGACGTACAGCAGCGGTCCCTCACACATCACGTGACCTTCTGGCAGGCGAGGGCTCAGTTGCCGAGACACCCGGTCCATCACGAGGGCGTAGTAGCCTTTCGGCCACGGCGACAGGCTACGGATGAGTCCACCTGGGTCCTGGCGGTCGACGAGCGCACGGGCCTGGGCGGAACTCCACAGCGGGTCCATGGTGCGCATCGCGCCTCCCACTGGCCGGGGCCGGGCCATTCAACGGTAGCCAGCCCGCGCAGGGGCGTCGATGGCGCGTGCAGGATCTGAAAGCGACGCGCGCGGCAAGCTAGTTGACCACCGTCCGCCGTCAGCCGGTGGTGTCGTACGAGTACGAGCCCGCTCTGGGCGAAGGGCTCCGACGACACCACGGAGGACAGCATGACGACAGCACTGGAGACCAAGGTCCGAGACCCCCGGGACTACGTGAAACGTGACGTGTGGGACCGGGAGATCCAGCTCCTGATGCGGGATCACCCCGTGGACGAGGTGATGGCCAACCGGCTGTTCGGGGCGGCGGTCTCGTACCTGATCACGGCCATGGAGAAGTGGGGCCAGGGCCTGGAGATGTGCTGTGGCCGGCTGGTCGACCTGGCGGTTCACGCCTTCATCCTGGACACGAAGAACTACCGCGAGTTCTGCGCCGAGCACTTCGACGGCAAGTTCCTGGAGCACATCCCGGAGATCGAGTTCAAGTACGACGGCTCGGTGGAGCGCACGGCGCAGATCATCGCCGGCGCGGGCTTCGACGTGGACTGGAAGCTCTGGGAACGCGACTACGGCAAGTGCGGGCCGTGCAGTCCGGGGTCGAACTGCCACTGATCCGAACCCGATCGGGCCCGGGAGCGTACGTGACGCTCTCGGGCCTCTTCGTGTGCCCATACGGAAGAGGCAGTGTCATTCGGCAGCCCTCGGGAGGGGGCACCGATACCGTGTCCAGCCCGATGGACACCGGTCACTCCGCCCTCCCGAGGAGCCTCATGCCCCACGCGCCCATGACACCGGCCGAATACTGGGACAAGTACAAGCCCTACAAGGGCGAGGGCGTGCAACCGGCACCGCAGGCCCACCGGTTCGACTGGACCCAGTACTCCGGGCACGGACCCGGTGCCGAAGTCCTCGGCCATCCCCGCCGCGCGCTGGAGCTCGGGTCGGCAGAGGGCAAGGAAGCCGCCCATCTGGCCCGCCAGGGTGTCGAGGTGACCGGGATCGACTTCTCCGCCGTCCAGGTCGAACGCGCCCGCGCCTGGTGGAAGGACACCCCCGGGCTGTCCTTCGTCCACGGCGAGGCTTGCGCCTACCTTTCGTCCACCCCTGCGGAGTACGACGCGATCTATTCAGTATGGGGAGCCGTCTGGTTCACGGATCCCGAGGACCTGTTCCCGCGCGTCTTCGAACGACTGGCCCCCGGCGGGGTCTTCGCGTTCTCGCAGGCCGAACCGGTCGCCGGCTCCTACGGTCCTCAGCAGATGAGGGGCAAGTGGCTCGAAGGACGGGAGCGCGAATTGACCGTACGACGCTGGCAGTACGCCCCCGAGACGTGGGCGGACATCCTCAAGCGGCACGGCTTCACCGACATCGACGCCCAGGTCATCAAGGCCCCGGAACCGGAAAACCTGGGCACGCTCCTGGTACGCGCCCACGTCCCTGCGTAAGGCAGTGAGGCAGACTCCGGCCGAAGGCCGTGTGTGGTTTGCGGCTCAGCCCTGGCCGAACATCTCGTCCCGGTGCACCCGCCAGCGCTCCATCATGGCCTCGACCTCGCCTTCGACGAACTCGAAGAAGGCGAGGGTCTCCGCGAGCCGGCGGCCCGCCGGGGAGTCCGCGCCCAGACTGGTGACGCCCTCGCGCAGGGCGTCCTCCCAGCGCTTGATGATCGCGTTGCGGTTGGTCAGTGCCTCGTACCACTGGTCGCTGTGCACCCGGTACCGCTCCCGGCGCGAGCCGGGCTCCCGCTCGCGCGAGACCATGTGCACCTGCGCCAGGTAGCGCACCGCCCCGGAGACGGCCGCGGGGCTGATCCGCAGCTGTTCGCCCAGTTCGGCGGAGGTCAGGGTGCCGGTGTCGGAGGCGAGCAGCGCGGCGAAGACCCGGGCGGGCATCCGCGGCAGGCCGGCCTCGACGAGCTGAGCCGCGAAGTGCTCCACGAACCGCGAGACCGCCTCCGTGTCCCGTCCCGGCCCTTCCGTCATGCCTCGATCATCTCCCCTGCTCAGACACCGTCCACGAGTCTATCCGCCATTTTGATGCTTCCTTAACTTCACAAATTTCTGAAGGAAGCGTACGTTCTGAATCATGACGAAGGCAAACCCCGCCCTTGAGGTATCCGGTCTGCACAAGTCGTTCGGCAGGACGCACGCGCTCGACGGCCTCGACCTGGACGTCGAGACCGGTGAGGTCCACGGCTTCCTCGGCCCGAACGGCTCCGGCAAGTCCACCACCATCCGTGTTCTGCTCGGCCTGCTGCGCGCCGACTCGGGCGCCGTGCGGGTACTCGGCCGCGATCCGTGGACGGACGCCGTGGAGGTGCACCGCCGGATCGCGTACGTCCCCGGGGACGTGACGCTGTGGCGCAACCTCTCCGGCGGCGAGGTCATCGACCTCTACGGCCGTCTGCGCGACGGCGGACTCGACAAGAAGCGCCGGGCCGAGCTCATCGAGCGGTTCGAGCTGGACCCGACGAAGAAGGGCCGCACGTACTCCAAGGGCAACCGGCAGAAGGTCGCCCTGGTCGCGGCCTTCGCCTCGGACGTCGACCTGCTGATCCTGGACGAGCCGACCTCGGGCCTGGACCCGCTGATGGAGGAGGTCTTCCAGCGGTGTGTGGAGGAGGAGCGGGACCGGGGCCGCACGATCCTGCTGTCCTCGCACATCCTCAGTGAGGTCGAGGAGCTCTGCGACCGCGTCAGCATCATCCGCAAGGGCCGCACCGTCGAGACCGGCTCCCTCGCCGACCTGCGCCACCTGACCCGCACGAGCGTCACGGCCGAACTCGCCGCCGCCCCCAACGGACTGTCCCACCTCCCCGGCGTCCACGACCTCGACATCCAGGGCAACCGGGTCCGGCTCCAGGTCGACACCGACAAGCTGGACGCCGTACTGCGCTCGCTCAGCGAGTCCGGCGTGCGGTCGCTGACGTCGACCCCGCCGACGCTGGAGGAGTTGTTCATGCGGCACTACCAGGAGGACGTACGGGCAGACGTACAGGGAGAGGCGGTGGCCCGATGACCGCCACGGCCTTCGACGTACGGCCCGCCAGTTCGCGCCAACTGGCCGGTACCGGCACCCTGTTGCGCTTCGCCCTGCGCCGCGACCGCGCGATGATCCCGCTCTGGGTCGCGGTGAACGCGCTGATGGTCCTCTCCATGCCGAACACCCTGAAGGGCCTGTACGGCACCGCCGCCGAACGCGCCGACCTGCTGCGGCAGATGGAGACCAACGCCTCGCTGCGCGCCATGGTCGGCCCGGTCTTCGGCGACTCGCTCGGCGCACTGACCGCCTGGCGCGCCGGCCTCTACGCGGGCGCGCTGGCGGCCGTGATGAGCCTGCTCATCGTCGTACGGCACACCCGGGACGAGGAGGAGAGCGGCCGTCAGGAGCTGGTGGCGTCGGGGATGGTGGGCCGCCGGGCCTCCCTGACGGCGGCCCTGCTCACGGCGGCGGTCGCGAACGCCGTACTGGCGCTGCTGCTGACCGCCGGACTGGCCGGCCAGGGAGCCTCGGGCGCGCTGGCGCTCGGGCTCGGGATCGCGGGCCTGGGCATGGTGTTCGCCACGATGGCGGCGATCGTCGCCCAGCTCACGGAGAGCGCGCGCCTGGCCCGCGGACTGACGGCGGCGGTGCTCGGTGCCGCGTTCGTCCTGCGCGCGGCGGGCGACTCGGCAACGGACGACGGCTCGTCGGTACTGACCTGGCTGTCACCGCTCGGCTGGCTGGAGAACGTACGGGCGTTCGCGGACGAGCGCTGGTGGGTGCTGCTGCTGTTCGTCGCGGCGGTGGTGGCCCAGGGCGCCGTGGCCTACGCACTGGCCGGCCGCCGCGACATCGGCATGAGCTTCCTGCCGACCCGGCCGGGACCGGCCTTCGGCCGCCTGGCGTCGGCGGGTGCGCTGGCCTGGCGGTTGCAGCGGGGCAGCGTGCTCGGCTGGAGCATCGGCTTCTTCCTCGCCGGGGTCGTCTACGGCGGCCTGACCGAGGGGGCGGCCGACCTCGTCGGCGACAACGACAACGCCCGCCAGATCATCGAACGGATGGGCGGCCGGGCGGGGATCACGGACGCGTTCCTGTCGGCGATGATCGGCATGCTCGGCCTGATCGCCGCGCTCTACATCGTCGCCTCCGTCCTACGGCTGCACGGCGAGGAGACCTCCGGGCGCGCGGAACCGGTGCTGGCCAACGCGGTGGGCCGGCTGCGGTGGGCCGCCGGTCATCTGGCGGTGGCCTTCGGCGGGACCGTACTGATCATGCTGCTCGCCGGTCTCGGCTTCGCCGTGGGCTACGGCAAAGAGGCCGGGCCGATCCTCGGGGCATGCCTCGTGCAGGTCCCGGCCGTGTGGGCCATCGGCGGGCTGACCGTACTCCTGCACGGCGTGGCGCCTCGGGCGGCGATGGCGGCCTGGGGCGTGGCCGGGGCGGTGCTGCTGATCGGCTGGGTCGGGCCCGCGCTGGACGCTCCGCAGGCGGTGCTGGACCTGTCGCCGTTCGGTCACCTGCCGAAGCTGCCGGGTGGGGGGATGGAGTGGGGGCCGGTGGTGGTTCTCCTGCTGCTGGCGGTCGCGCTGGTCGGGGTGGGGCTGGCCGGGTTGCGACGGCGGGACCTGACGACGTGAGCCGCCCCGCTGCGGGCAGTCGTGCCGCTGGGGCGGCTCCCGACCCGCAGAAGGCGGCACCCCCGTAGCGCCGGGCCGCGCGCCCCATCCCCGCCCTGCACCCACGCCGGGCAACTGGACAGCAGGCGGCACCCCGCACACCGTCACACCTCGACCCGCAGCCCCTCAAGCCCCCGGATCACAAAGTTCGGCTTCCGCCGCGGCTCCGCCGCAAGCCTCAGCGTCGGAGCCTTCTCCAGCAACGCCGTCATCGACGCGGCCAGCTCGATACGGGCCAGGGGTGCGCCGATGCAGTAGTGGATGCCGGCGCTGAAGGAGATGTGCGGGTTGTCCTCGCGGGTGAGGTCGAGCCGCTCGGGGTCCTGAAAGACCTCAGCGTCATGGTTGGCGGAGCCGAAGAGCATCGCGACCTCCGCGCCCCTCGGGATCGTCGTCCCGTCGATCTCGATCTCGTCCAGCACCCAGCGCTCGAAGAGCTGGAGCGGGGTGTCGTAACGCATCAGCTCCTCCACGGCGGACGGCACGAGCGAGTGGTCCGCACGGAGGGCCGCCAGTTGCTCCGGATTGCGGAACAGGGCCCACCACCCGTTGACCGTCGCGTTCACCGTGGCCTCGTGCCCCGCGTTCAGCAGCAGTACACAGGTCGAGATCATCTCCTGCTCGGTCAGCCGGTCACCCTCGTCGTACGCGGCGATCAGCCCCGAGATCAGATCCTCACCCGGCTCCTTGCGGCGCTCGGCGATCAGCTCCTTCAGATACTCCGAGAACTCGACCGAGGCCCGCACCGCCTGCCGCGCCACCTCCTCCGACGGGTTCAGCTCGTACATCCCGCAGATGTCCGCCGACCAGGGCCGCAACGGCGCCCGGTCGGCCTCCGGGATCCCCAGCATCTCGGCGATCACCGCGACCGGCAGCGGCTCGGCGACATCGGTCAGCAGGTCCCCGCCGCCCGCCTCCGCCAAGGCGGCCACCAGGTCGTTCGCGAGCCCGTGGACGTACGGCTTCAGCTGCTCCACCGTGCGCGGGGTGAACGCCTTCGACACCAGACGCCGGATCCGCGTGTGGTCCGGCGGCTCCAGATCGAGCATCCCGTGATCGTTGAGCCTGTGGAACGGCTCGTGCTCCGCCGGCGGCGCCGTCCGCCCGAAGTCCTCGTGCGTGAACCGGTGCTGGTAGGTCCGGCCGAGGCGGCGGTCCCGCAGCAGCGCCGAGACGTCCGCGTGGTGCGGGACCAGCCACTGGTCGGTGGGCTCGTAGTACACCACCCGGCCCCGGGCCCGCAGCTCGGCGTAGGCGGGGTACGGGTCGGCGACGAACGCCGGGTCCCAGGGATCGAACGCGAGGTCGGAAACAGCTGCCATGCGGGGACGCTAGCCTGCCGACTCCCACGCTGACCAGGGGTGTCCCTATTCGCCACCGAAATCCGGCAGCGTGATCGTGCCGTCCTCGGCAAGCGGGAACCCAGGGTTGTGGGCGATCTCCCAGGCGTGGCCGTCCGGGTCGGTGAAGGCGCTGGAGTAGAAGCCGACTACGTTGACGGCCGCGGGCTTGGTGATGGTGGCGCCGGCCCGTTCCGCGGCTGCCAGCAGTGCGTCGACCTCCGCGTCGGAACGGACGTTGTGGGCCAGGACGATGCCGTCGAAACCGCCCGCCGGGCCGGGCTCCAGACCGCAGTCCCTCGCGAGTTTGTCGCGGCTCCACAGGACCAGTCCCAGGCCGCCCGCCTGGAAGAAGACGGTTTCCTCGACTTCCTGGCCCCGCCAGCCCAGGGCCTCGTAGAAGGCCTTGGCGCGCGCGAGATCGGAAACACCCAGCGTGATCAACGTGATGCGCTGTTCCATGCCCTCACCGTACTTCTCCCCCATGCCCCGGCCGCGCAGACCGCGCGGACGCAGAACGCGCGGACCGCTCAGCCCGGTGTGACCAGTCGGGCCTCGTACGCGAACACCGCCGCCTGCGTGCGGTCCCTGAGGCCCAGTTTCACCAGGACCCTGCTGACGTGTGTCTTGATCGTCGACTCGGCCACCACCAGCCGCTCCGCTATCTCCGCGTTGGACAGGCCCTGCGCGATCAGGACCAGGACCTCCGTCTCCCGCTCGGTCAGGTCTCCGTACGCCGCCTGCGCGGTGGGCGGGAGGCGTGGAGTGGTGGACAGTTTGGAGAACTCGGTGATCAGCCGTCGGGTCACCGAGGGCGCGAGCAGCGCCTCGCCGGAGGCCACCACCCGTACTCCGTCGGCGAGTTGGCGGGCAGAGGCGTCCTTGAGGAGGAAACCGGAGGCTCCCGCCCTGAGCGCCTGGTACACGTACTCGTCGAGGTCGAAGGTGGTGAGCACCAGCACCTTGGCCGCGCCGTCCGCGGCGACGATCTCCCGGGTCGCCTCGATGCCGTTCAGCTCGGGCATGCGGATGTCCATCAGGACCACGTCGGGGGTGAGCTCGCGGACGCGGTCGACCGCCTCGCGGCCGTTGACGGCCTCGCCCACGACCTCGATGTCCGGCATCGCGTTCAGCAGGACCGAGAAGCCCTCGCGCACCATCATCTGGTCGTCCGCGATCAGGACGCGGATGGTCATGCGTCACCCTCGCTCACACCGGTCACCGGCAGGAACACCGCCACTTCATAGCCTCCCTCGTCCGTCGGGCCCGCCGTCATCTCGCCGTTCAGCATGGAGACGCGCTCCCGCATGCCGGTGATGCCGTGCCCCGCTCCGGGCGAGGGCTTCACCAGGGCCGGCGCGGGCGGCGGACCGTTGACTATGCGCAGGCCCAGGCCGCCGAGGACGTAGCCGATCTCGACGCGGGCGCTCGCGCCGGGCGCGTGCCGCAGGGTGTTGCTCAGCGCCTCCTGGACTATGCGGTACGCCGACAGCTCGACGCCCTGCGGGAGGTCCCGCACCGCTCCGATCACCACCTTCTCGGCGCTCAGGCCCGTGTCCCGCACATTGGCGAGCAGGCCGTCCAGGTCGGCGAGGGTGGGCTGCGGGGCGTCCGGGGCCTCGTAGTCCTCGGCGCGGACGACGCCCAGGACGCGGCGCAGTTCGGTGAGGGCCGCGACGGCGTTCTCCCGGATCGTCGCGAAGGCGCGCTCCAGCTCCGGCGGCGGGTTCTCCACCCGGTAGGGGGCGGCCTCCGCCTGGATGGCGACGACCGACATGTGGTGCGCGACCACGTCGTGCAGCTCGCGGGCGATCGTCGTGCGCTCCTCCAGGAGCGTGCGGCGGGAGCGCTCGTGCGCGGTCACCGTCTGCTGGGCGGTCACCTCCTGCTCGGCCGTGCGGCGGATGTGCCAGACGGCGACGCAGAGCAGGACCAGTGCCGAGACGACCAGCATGGGGCCGGTGTTGGTGGAGTAGCGGCCCGAGCCGAACAACGTCTCCGCGAGGATGCCGTACGCCGCGGTCAGCGCCCACATCCACCCGGCCGTGCGCGGCCTGGTGCGCACGGCCACGACCGTCAGCACCGTCAGATGGCAGGCGAAGCTGCCCGGCAGCCACGGCCACTCGGCCCACCGGTCTCCGAACGGCAGAGCGAGCGGGGCTGCCGCCATCGACAGCCAGAACGCTCCGACCGGCCGGGCCATGGTCAGCAGGATCGGGATCACGGCGAGCGGGCCGAGCAGCAGGCCGGCGCCCTGATCGACGGTGGCGATGAGCAGGGCGAGCAGGGCGGCCGTGCTGATCACGGCGTGCGGCGTCCAGACCGCGTACTCCCGCAGGCGCGCGGGCAGCCGCTTGGTCAGCGGGCCGTCGCCGCGCATGCGAGGGAGCGGGCGGTAGGCGAAAGCGTCGTGGAACAGGTCCTGCCGCAGCCCGCGCAGGGCGCCCGCGGCCAGCCGGAATTCCGGGCTGCGCGACTTGGCCCCGTCGCCCGGCGGCGTGGTGTGGATCTGGGTCGTCTCGGTCACGTACAGAACGGTAGGCGGGGGCGGGGGTCGCGGGCGTCACCAGTGAGAAGGGTCATTCGGCGTCCCTCTCAGGTACTACGGGTACATCCGCACTCGGATCGGACCGGACGGGGTCGGACCGGACCGGCCCGCCGCAGGTCAGTACCCCGAGGGCCGTACCAGCCCCGACTCGTACGCGAACACCGCCGCCTGTGTCCGGTCTCTCAGGCCCAGCTTCACCAGGATCCGGCCGACGTGCGTCTTCACCGTCTGTTCGGCTACGACGAGGCGCTCGGCGATCTCCGCGTTCGACAGGCCCTGCGCGATCAGGGCGAGTACCTCGGTCTCCCGCTCGGTCAGACCGCCGACGCGTTCCTTCAGCGGGGCCCGGGGCCGGTCGCCCAGCCGGGAGAACTCGGCGATCAGCCGGCGGGTGATGCCCGGCGCGAGCAGCGCGTCACCGGCCGCCACCACCCGCACCGCCTCGGCCAGCTTGTCCGCCGACGCGTCCTTCAGCAGGAACCCGGACGCGCCGGCTCTGAGCGCCTCGTACACGTACTCGTCGAGGTCGAAGGTGGTGAGCACCAGCACCTTGATGTCCGGGCGCTCACCGGTGATGCGGCGCGTGGCCTCGATGCCGCCGAGCTCGGGCATGCGGATGTCCATGAGCACGACGTCCGGGGCGAGTTCGGCGACCTTGGCGACGGCGTCCAGGCCGTCCACCGCCTGGCCGATCACGTCGATGTCGGGCTGGGTGTTGAGCAGCACGGTGAAGCCCTGCCGGACCATCTGCTGGTCGTCGGCGATGAGTACGCGGATGGTGCCGCTCGTCATGCGGTGTCGTCCTTCGGGTCCGTGGCCTGATCGGGGGCCGGGTGGGTGACCGTATCGCTGGTGGAGACGGGGTTCGTGCCCGGCCCGGTGACGGCGATGCCGCCCGAGGAGGTGTAGCCCAGGCCGTCGGAGAGTTCGGCCGCCGGGAGGTAGGCGGACACCTGGTAGCCGCCGTCCGGCGCAGGCCCCGCGCGCAGGGCACCGCCCAGCATCGTGGCCCGTTCCCGCATGCCGAGCAGCCCGTGTCCGGCACCCGGCGACTGCGGGGCGGGCTGCGTCGGCCGCGAATTGATCACCTTCACGTTCAACGCGCCCGAGAGGTAGGCGAGTTCGACGCGCGCACATGCGCCGGGCGCGTGGCGCAGGACGTTGCTCAGTGCCTCCTGCACGATCCGGTACGCCGACAGCTCCACGCCGGGCGGCAGCGACCGCCGCTTCCCCACGACCTCCACGGTGACGGCCAGGCCCGCGGCCCGGGTGTTCGCCACGAGCGCGTCGAGCCGGTCCAGGGTGGGCTGCGGGGCGTGCGGGGCGGTGCCGGTGTCGGATCCGTCGGACGGCTCCGGGGCGTCGGGATTTTCCTGGCGCAGCACGCCCAGGACGTGGCGCAGCTCGGTCAGCGCCTCCAGCGCGTTCTGCCGGATTCCCGCGAGATTGTCCTTGAGCTCATCGGGCGGGTCGTCGACGAGGTGCGGAGCGACCTGTGCCTGGATCGAGATGACGGACATGTGGTGGGCCACCACGTCGTGCAGCTCCCGGGCGATGCGGTTGCGCTCCTCCAGCAGCGTGCGCCGCGCCCGCTCCTCGGCGGTGAGCGTGGCCTGCCGGCCGAGTTCCGCGCGCGCCTCGCGGCGACCGCGCAGCGCGGTGCCGAGGACCACGACGACCGCGGACAGGGCGACCACGAGCACCCCGGTGTCCTGGAAGTCCGGCGCGCCCAGCAGCCCTTGGAGGACATAGGTGGCCAGCACGGTCAGGGCCAGCGCCTCGACGGAGACCCGCGTGCGCACCCGCAGGGCGAGCAGCAGCAGGACGAGCAGGTGCGCGATGATGCCGGCCGCTGTCCAGGGCCAGGCGAAGTCGTGCGCCGCGCCGGAGAGCAGCCGGCCACGCACCGCGACGGCGCCCACCACCGTGGCCGCTATCGACAGCCACCACGCGGGGATGGGCCGCCACAGCGCGAGCAGCACCGCGCCGCCTTGCGCGAGGGCGATCAGGAAGGCGAGGCCGAAGCCCAGTTTCCCGTTGTCCGTGAGCTGGGCCGTGCCGCCGATCGTGATGCCGAGCGCGGCCAGGAACATCACGACGTGCGGCAACCGGCGCAGCCATCCGACGGCGGGCAGCGGGTCCGGCCGGAGGGTCCACAGGTCGTCGCGCAGCACCCGCAGCCCGCGCAGGACGCGGCTCGCGATCCCGTGCTGGGTCCCCGTCTCCGTCACGTCGTCAACCCTAGGCATCGCGGGCCGCCCGCGCTCCCCTGGAATGCGGGCGGCGCTGGACACAGACGACTCGGGACGGGCGGCCGACACGGCGGCGCGGGCCCTGTTCGTAGGAGCGGAAGGCCGCCCAGCACACCGTCAGGGCGAGGGTGAAGACCGGGAGCCAGGCCAGTCGGGCCGCCACCCAGTCCAAGCCGTCGGGGAGTGTGTGCAGGCCGGGGAGGCGGCCTGCGAGGAGGCCCGTGGCCGTCGTGGCCATCAGGGCCGTCTGGTGCCAGAGGAAGATCGTCATTGCGGAGAGGTTGGCCAGGGCCACCGCCGCCCAGGCCAGGGGACGGTTCATCGCTCGGCGCAGCCGGTCGCGCAGGAGCAGGGCCAGGCCGCACTGGGCCAGGCCGAAGGTGACGGCGGCCAGCGTTGGCGGGTTCAGGTTGGAGACCGAGGCGCCGGGGACGCCGACCATCGACGCCGGGTAGCCCGCCCAGGCGATCAGCACCGCCGTGGTCAGCGCACCGCCCGTCAGCAGCACCCAGCCCGCGCGGCGGCGCTCCAGCTCCCCGCGGGTCCAGGCAGCGCCCAGGGTGTACGGCACCAGCCAGCCCGCCGCCACATTCACCCAGCCGAGCCAGGACGGGCCGCCGAGGCCGAAGCGCAGCAGGTCCACGTGAAGAACGATCGCCAACGGCCAGAGCGGGTTGAGTCGCGTCAACAACGGAGTCGCCGCCGTCAGGGCCGCGAAGACGAGGAGGAACCACAGGGGGGACAGGGCCAGCTTGACCAGCGTGTGCACCGTCGCGAACTCGGCGCCCGTGAGGAGGAGGGCGATCACCATCACCGTCCACAGCACCAGGACGGCCGCGACCGGTTTGAAGAGTCTGGACATACGGGTGGCCAGCCATTGGCCGTACGTCGTCCCACGGGCGCGGGCCGAGGCATAGCCGCGTGTCGCCACATGACCGCCCACCAGGAAGAACACGGCCAGCGTCTGGAAGACCCAGGAGATCGGGGCCAGCCAGGGCATGTGCCGCAACGGGCTCGCGGTGCGCAGCCCGCCGCCGTCCGCGACCAGCGCCGTCACCAGCCAGTGGCCGAGCACGACACCGAGGATCGCGAAGGCGCGCAGGGCGTCGACCGCGCGGTCCCGGTCCGCGGGGGTGGCGGCGTCGACCCGGTCGGCGCCCTGCCGTATCCCCTGCCACGCGCGGTGCGGGGCCGGCTCACGGGTCATCTCACGGGTCATCTCACGGGTCGTCTCACGCATGGGTCACCTCTGAGGTCTCGCCCCGGACGATCCGGGCCAGGTTGGTCAGGGAGAGCGAGCCCGGTGCGAAGTAGTCGCTGTGACCGCCGTCGCCGGCGGCGAAGACGCGGGCCCCGAAGGACGGGGAGACGGGGTCGGTGCCGAAGCCGACGGTGGTGCCGAACAGGTCGGCCTTGACGTGCGGCACCTCCCGCACCCAGTCGTCGCTGCCCCGGGCCGCCCAGATCCGGGCCCGGCTGTGCAGGGCCGCGGCCGTGTCGGCGCCGGTGCCGGGACTGCCGACCAGGGCGATGTCGTCCGCGTCCAGGCCGGAGGCGGCGCGGCCGCAGACGACCGAGCCGTACGAGTGGCAGAGCAGGGAGACCCGGGCCTGCTCGCCGACGATGCCGCGCAGGTGCCGTATGAACTCGCGCAGGTGCGGGGCCGCCTGCTCGGCGCGGCCCGTCGTGGTGACGGTCGCGCTGATCGTGCCCGGCGTCTCGTAGCCCAGCCAGGCCACGACGGCCGTGCGGGGGCCGGTGCTGCCGGTTCCGGTGTCGGTGTCGGTTCCGGTTCCGGTGGCGGAGTCCGCGCCAGCCTGCCGTGTCAGCTCGTCCCGCAAGTGCGTCGCGGTCGCGCGGAAGCGGGCGTACGTCTCGAGCGAGGTGTCGGAGCCGGGGACGAGGACCGCGACGCGGTCGGCGTGGGCCAGGTCGCCGAAGACCTCCGTCGCCCGGCCCGAACCGCGGCCGTCGAAGGCGAGGAAGTGACGGGACGGGTCGGCCATGGCGCGGTCGGTCGCGGCGCGGCCCCGGTCGCCGTGGGCGGCGGCCATGCGGGACGCCTCCGCGGCGTTGGCCCGGTGCGCCGCGTACGCCTCGTCCAGCGTGGCCGCCGTCACCGGGGCGAGGGCGGCCGGAGCCGGGGCGGGGGTCTGCGGTTGCGCGGCGGCGGAGAGGGGGGCCACGACGGCGGCGGTGACGAGGGCGGCGAGGAGGCCGCGGAGCCAATTCCGCGTGCGGTGTCGGCCGGGCGTGGGGTGCCCGCCAGGCATGCAGTGCCCATCGGGCGTGGGGTGCCCGCCAGGCATGCGGTGCCCCCCAGACATGCGGTGTCGGCCGGACGTACGGCGCCGCATGCCGGTTCGCCGTCCCGGTGCGTCCCCTATGGTCCCTGCGCCCCCGGCACCCGCAGTGCCTCCGGTGCCTCCGGTGCCCTCGATGCCCCCGGCGGTCGTCGCTGCCGCCTCTGCGGTCTCCCCCGTTTCGAGTCCCACGGTCGTCTTCCTCCCAGTCCGCCCGCTCATCGGGCCTGTCTGGTTGGGAAGTTACGAATCCGCGCTCGTCGTCCGCGTCACGCCAGGGAGCTCACCTGCGCCGTAGCTCTCAGGTATTACGGGTACCCCTGCCCGCTCTCAGGGGCGTCCCCGCCCGGGCCAACAACAGCCCTCACCACGCCAGTTGCGCGATCTCCTCCGCCACCACCGCACACGCGTCCGCCGCCGGGTCGATCAGCGGGAAGTGGCCGACGTCCTCCAGGAGCGTCAGGCCCACCACTTCACCGGACTTCGCCGCCGCGTCCGCGTACGACTCGGCGACCGCCTGCGGGACGTCCAGGTCCGCGCGTCCCTGGACGAGCGTGGTGGCGATGCCGGTGGGAAGCAGGAGCGCCGGGTCCGCGTACGGCCGACGCTCGGCGAAGTCCTCGTCGCCGCCGAGGAGTTGCCGTACGGCGCCCCCGCACACGTCCAGTTTGTCGGCGACCGTGAAGTCGGCGATCGGGGCGAGGGCGACCACGCCGCGCAGCGGGGCGGGCCGGTCAGCGCGCCAGGGGGCGTCGGCGGGCAGTAGGTGCCGGGCGGCCGCCCACAGGGCGAGGTGGCCGCCCGCCGAGTGGCCGGTGACGACCGTGCGGCGCGAGTCTGCCTGCGGAAGGGCCTCGCGGACGAGCCCGGGGAGCGCGTCCAGCGCAGCGGCGACGTCGTCGAAGGTGTCCGGCCAGCGGCCCGCGACGGGTCCGGTCCCCTCCGCACCCGAATCCGAACCCGCACGCCCCCGCCGGTACTCCACGCTCGCCACCGCGAACCCCCGGCGCGCCAGGAAGTCCGCGAACGGCGAGATGTGCCGGCGATCGTACGGCGCCCGCCAGGCACCTCCGTGCAGCACGACCACCAGCGGAGCCGGACCGCCCGATCCGCGCTCGCCGTGCGGGGCGTAGAAGTCGATCAGCTGGTCGGGGTGGTCGCCGTACGCGGCCGTGGTGTCGGGGTCGACCGCCGGGTGCGAGAAGGCCGACTCCTCTTCCATGGCGGCCCGGGCAGCTGCGTTCTGCGGTGCTGCGGCATCGCGTGCTGCGGCATCGTCCGGCATGCTCCAACCTCTCAGCGACGAAACGGATTTGGACGGAACGGACAGGGCGGACCAGGAGAGAACTCGGCCGTTGGCCGGGACGCTATCAGGCCCATGACGTGCGCGGACACGGGGATGTCACGCTCGGTGAGGGGCAAACGGTCCCTCCGTTCCGCAGCGGGGCAGAGCCGACCTCACTGGCGGCGGGAGCAGGCGGCGTCACCGCCGTACTCACCGCCGTCAGCGAGGCCACCCGGTTCGTCAGCCGCCGCCTCCTCCACTGACCCGCAGCGTCTCCGCCAGCACCCGAGCCGCCCGCTCCACGTCCGCGAAACCGACGTACAACGGCGTGAATCCGAACCGCAGCACGTCCGGGTGCCGGAAGTCCCCGACCACCCCGCGCTCGATCAGCCGCCGCATGACGTCGCCCGCGTCCTCGCAGCGCAGCGCCACCTGGCTGCCCCGCTCCTCGTGGGCGACCGGCGTCAGGCACTCCACCCGGCCCGACGGAACGTACTCCGCGACGCACTCCAGGAAGAAGTCCGTCAGTGCGAGGGACTTGGCCCGGACGCTCTCGATCGGGACGCCGTCCCACACCTCCAGGGCCGCCTCCAGGGCGAGCATGGAGAGGATGTCGGGCGTGCCGACGCGGCCGCGCAAGGCGCCGGCGGCCGGTTCGTAGTCGGGCCGCATGCCGAAGGGGTCGGCGTGGGAGGTCCAGCCGGGCAGCGGGGAGTCGAAACGGTCCTGGAGGTCCCGGCGCACGTACAGGTACGCCGGTGCGCCCGGGCCGCCGTTCAGGTACTTGTACGTGCAGCCGACCGCCAGGTCGACCCCGTGCTCGTCGAGCCCGACCGGCAGGGCGCCCGCGCTGTGGCACAGGTCCCAGACGACGTACGCCCCGGCGGCGTGCACCGCGGCCGTCAGCGACGGCAGGTCGTGCAGCCGGCCCGTGCGGTAGTCGACGTGGTTGAGCAGCACCGCGGCCGTACGGTCGCCCAGGACCCCCGGCACCTCGGCCGGCGTCACCGGGCGCAGCGTGCAGCCGGTCATCCGGGCCGCCGACTCGGCGATGTACCCGTCCGTGGGGAAGGTCGTGGCGTCGACGACGATCTCGTCGCGGACACCGGTACCGGTCGTACCGGACCCCTTGAGAGCGGCGAGACGGGCCAGCCGTACCGCTCCCACAACCGCCTTGAAGACGTTGACACTTGTCGAGTCGCCGACCACGATCTGCCCGGCCGCCGCCCCCACCAGCGGAGCGATCAGGTCGCCGATCCGCTCGGGCGCCGTCCACCAGCCGCTCTCGTCCCAGGACCGGATGCGCAGCTCGCCCCACTGCCGCCGTACGACGTCGTCGACGCGTCCGGGGACGGCAGCCGGCAGCGCGCCGAGCGAGTTGCCGTCGAGGTAGACGCCGGCGGCGTCAGCCGCATGACCGGACACAGCGTCGAGTACGAACTGCGCGCGCAGACCCGCCAGTTCGTCGGCGGCGTCCAGCTTCTCCGCCCTCACACCCAGTTCAGACATGGGATCGCGCCGTCCACAGCTCGGGGAACACGTTCTTCTGCGCGCGCTTCTCCAGCCAGGCCACCCCGGCGGAGCCGCCCGTGCCGGCCTTGGCGCCCATCGCGCGCCGGGTGGCGACCAGGTGGTCGTTGCGCCAGCGCCACACCAGTTCCGCCACGTCGGTCAACGCCTCGCCCAGCCGGGCGAGTTCGTCGTTCTCGTCACCCGAGTAGAGGGCCGCCCAGGCCGCCTCCACCTCGTCCGACGGCTCGTAGCGCCGCGACACGTCACGCTCCAGGACGGACGACGGAATCGCGTGACCGCGGCGGGCGAGCAGCCGCAGCACCTCGTCGTACAGGCTCGGCTCGTGCAGCGCCTTCTCCAGCTCCGCGTGGACGCGCGGCGCGCCGCGGTGCGGGACCAGCATGGACGCGGACTTCTCGCCGAGCAGGAACTCCATCCGGCGGTACATCGCCGACTGGAAGCCGGAGCCCTCGCCCAGGGCGCTGCGGTACGCGTTGAACTGGGCCGGCGTGAGCTGGCCGAGCGGCCTCCAGGAGGCGTTCAGCGCCTCCAGCTCCCGTACGGAACGCTTGAGCGCGGCGGTCGCGGTGGGTACGTCGTCGCCGCGCAGGGCCCGCCCGGCGGTCTCCCACTCGTGGACGATGACCGTGAACCACAGCTCCATCACCTGGGTCGTGACCAGGAAGACCATCTCTCCGGGGTCGTCGGAGAGGGTGTGCTGGAGGTGGGTGAGCACGTCCGCCTTGACGTAGTCCTCGTACGGCGTCGTGCCTGCGAAGTCGAGATGCGGGCTCTCGGGCTCGTGAGCCTCGTGGGCCTCATGGGACATCGCTGTCTCCTGATGTTTACTCCGGGTAGCGGTCCGCCCTGCCGTTACCGACACGGGGCCCCGGTCCCCACCCGCATACTCCGCAATCGTCACCGAAAAGTGCAAGGCCCGCCTGATCAGTGAAGCGCAGGCGGGCCCGGGGAATGCGGCGGTACGACGGTCTAGCCCAGCGTCTGGGCCGCCGTCGGGGAGGAGTCCTTGAGGAACTGCGTGCAGCGCTCGTACTCCTCCTGCTCGCCGATCGCGCCGGCGGCGCGGGCGAGGGCGTGCAGGGCGCGCAGGAAGCCGCGGTTCGGCTCGTGCTCCCAGGGGACGGGGCCGTGGCCCTTCCAGCCGTTGCGGCGCAGGGAGTCCAGGCCGCGGTGGTAGCCCGTACGGGCGTAGGCGTACGACTCCACGACGCTGCCCCGCTCGAACGCGTCGTCAGCGAGCTGGGCCCAGGCCAGGGAGGAGGTCGGGTACTTAGCGGCGACGTCGGCGGGGGCGGTGCCGCCCGCCAGCAGCTCGCGCGGCTCCGGGTCGTCGGGGAGGTGGGTCGGGGGCGGGCCCCCGAGGAGGTTTTCGTGAATGGACATGGGTCCCAGTCTGGCCCATGGAGGGGGGTCGGCGGGGTGGGCGGGGCGGTCGTTCGTGGGCCGGGGGGCGCCGGGGGTGCGGTACGGCTTTCCTCGCCCCCGCCGCCCCTACCCGTCCCCATCACCAGGGGCGCTGCCCCTTCGCCCCCCAGAGGGCTCCGCCCCCTGGACCCCCGGGCCGATGCCAACCCACCACCCGACTCGGTACCTCGAGAGGTGACCCTCGCCCTGGGGCTCCGCCCGGTGCACTGCACCAGGTGTTCCGGCCGGCGTGGCTGTGCCGCGCTGAGCCTCCGCACGAGCCGGAAGGCGAAACAGCCTCTCCCGCCCTCAACCGCCGGACGCCCCGGCATCGCCGGCCTGCGTCGAAAGCCCCGTCCTCCCCCGCTGCCCCTCCAACGGCGGCACAGCCACCGCCCCATGCGTCCGGCACTCCGGCTTCCGGCAGTCCGGTGCCGGCCGCCGCACCGTCGCGAACGCGACCAACGCACCCACCACCAGTACCCCCGCGCACACACCCATCGCCCGCCCGAACGCGTCGTCGAAGGCCCCCGGCGACCGGTACGCCTCCTCCCCCATCCCCGCGACCAGCGGCAACGCCGCCACCGCGATCAGGCCCGCCGCCCGGGCCGCCGCGTTGTTGATGCCGCTGGCCAGGCCCGCCCGCGCGGTGTCCACGGAGCCGAGGACCGTCGCCGTGAGCGGTGCGACCAGTGTGACCATGCCCAGGCCCAGGACCAGCAGCGCGGGGAGGACATCAGCGAGATACGACGCGCCTTGCCCGACCCGCAGCATCAGCAGCATGCCGGCGGCGCACAGCAGCGGCCCGACGGTGAGCGGAATACGCGGCCCGATCCGCTCGCCCAGTTCGCCGGAGCGGGCGGAGAGCAGCAGCATCAGGGCGGTGGTCGGCAGCAGGGCCGTGCCGGCCCCGAGGGCGGAGTAGCCGACGACGACCTGGAGCTGGATCACGGTGAGGAAGAAGAAGCCACCGAAGGCCGCGTACACGCACAAAGTCACCAGGTTCACGGCCGTGAACTGGCGGGACGCGAAGATGTCCAGCGGCATCATCGGATCGGGGCGGCGCTTCTCGACGTACACGAAGGCCACCGCGGCGGCCAGACCCGCCACCGCCGTGAGGACGACTCCGACGGACGCCGTGCGTGCCTCGATCAGCGCATACGTCACCAGGCCCAGGGCCAGCGCCCCCAGCCCCGCACCCAGCACGTCGAAGCCCCCGTGCGCGCGCCCGTCGCGCGACTCGGGGACATGCCGTAGGGCGACGGGCACGCACAGCAGTGCCAGTGGCACGTTGAGCAGGAAGACCCAGCGCCAGCCAGGGCCGTCCACCAGCCAGCCGCCGACGAACGGGCCGACCGCCGCGCCGACTCCGCCGAACCCGGACCACAGGCCGACCGCCCGGCCCCGGTCGTCGGGATGGAAGGAGGCTTGGATGAGGGCGAGCGAGCCGGGGGTGAGGAGCGCGCCTCCGACTCCTTGCAGGGCGCGGGCGGCGACCAGGACACCTGCGTTCGGGGCGAGGCCGCACAGCAGGGAGGCCGCGGCGAACCACAGGACGCCGACGACGAAGACCTTGCGGCGGCCGTAGCGATCGCCCAGGGAACCGCCCAGCAGGATCAGCCCGGCCAGCGTCAGCATGTACGCGTTGACCGTCCACTGCAGGGCGGCGAGGTCCGCGTCGAGGTCGCGGCCGATGCGCGGCAGAGCGACATTGACGACCGTCGAGTCCAGCAGCGCCATGCTGGAACCGAGGACGGTGGTCAGCAGGATCCACTTGCCTTGCGGCGAGGCCAGCCGGACGTCGGGCATGCCCCAAGGTATACCCGGACATACGGCGAGCCCGGCGCCGTAGCACCGAGCTCGCCCAAAGCCCTTACAGAAAGCGCCGGTTACTTGATCTTCGTGCCGCTCGACCGCAGGTTCGCGCAGGCCTCGACGACCCGCTTGGCCATGCTCGCCTCGGCCAGCTTGCCCCAGGTGCGCGGGTCGTACGTCTTCTTGGAGCCGACCTCGCCGTCGACCTTCAGGACGCCGTCGTAGTTCTTGAACATGTGGTCGGCGACCGGACGCGTGAAGGCGTACTGGGTGTCGGTGTCGATGTTCATCTTGACCACGCCGTTCTCCAGCGCGGTCGCGATCTCCTCGGCGGTCGAGCCGGAGCCGCCGTGGAAGACGAAGTCGAACGGCTGGGAGCCGGCCGGCTTGCCGTACTTGGCGGCCACGCCCTCGTTCAGCTGCTTCAGCAGATCGGGGCGCAGGACGACATTGCCCGGCTTGTAGACGCCGTGGACGTTGCCGAAGGACGCGGCCAGCAGGTAGCGGCCCTTGTCGCCGAGACCGAGCGCCTCCGCCGTACGGATCGCGTCGTCGACCGTCGTGTACAGGGAGTCGTTGATCTCGTGGGAGACGCCGTCCTCCTCGCCACCCGTCGGGGTGATCTCCACCTCGAGGATGATCTTGGCGGCGCGGGCGCGCTCGAGCAGCTCCTGGGCGATGGAGAGGTTGTCGGCGAGCGTCTCGGCGGAGCCGTCCCACATGTGGGACTGGAACAGCGGGTTCTCGCCGCGGGCGACGCGCTCCTCGGACACGGCCAGCAGCGGCCGTACGTACCCGTCGAGCTTGTCCTTCGGGCAGTGGTCGGTGTGCAGGGCGACCGTGATGTCGTACTTCTTGGCGACGATGTGCGCGAACTCGGCCAGGGCCACGGCACCGGTGACCATGTCCTTGTTGTGCTGGCCGCCCAGGAACTCGGCGCCACCCGTCGAGATCTGGATGATGCCGTCGCTCTCGGCCTCCGCGAAGCCGCGCAGCGCAGCGTGCAGGGTCTGGGTCGAGGTCACGTTGATGGCCGGGTAGGCGAACTTGCCTGCCTTCGCCCGGTCGAGCATCTCGTTGTAGACCTCGGGGGTTGCGATGGGCATTCGTCCGCTCCTTGGGTGTGCGGGTTGGCGTACTGAGTTGTTTTACGGCCCTGACCTAGACCTTGGGTGCGACGTCATCGTCGGCCCCATCTTTCCAGACTTGGCCGGATGATCCCGCCCCCGTGTCAGCCTGTGGATAACCGCCTGTGGACAACCGGACGACTCAGTCCGGACCGATCAGTCCAGACCCAGCTCGTCCTTCGAGTACGCGAACAGGTACGGCACGCCCGCACCCTCCTGGATCTTCTCGGCGGCACCGGTCGCCCGGTCCACGATCGTCGCGACGGCCACGACCTCCGCGCCCGCCTCGCGCACGGCCTCGACGGCGGTGAGCGGGGAGCCGCCGGTGGTGGAGGTGTCCTCGACGACCAGCACCCGGCGCCCCGCGATCTCCGGCCCCTCCACCCGCCGCTGCAACCCGTGCGCCTTGGCCGCCTTCCGTACGACGAAGGCGTCCAGCCTCTTCCCGCGCGCGGCGGCCGCGTGCAGCATGGCGGCGGCCACGGGGTCGGCGCCCATGGTCAGGCCGCCGACCGCGTCGAAGTCCAGGTCGGCGGTCAGGTCCAGCAGCACCTGTCCCACCAGCGGAGCGGCCTCGCCGTCGAGGGTGACGCGCCTCAGGTCGACGTAGTAGTCGGCCTCGAGACCCGACGACAGGGTCACCTTGCCGTGCACCACGGCCTTGTCCTTGATCTGCTGCAGCAGCGCGCCGCGTACGTCACTCATGCCAGCCAGCTTAGAGGCGCCGCCAGGTCCACGTGGTGGTGGCTTCCAGGGGCTCCAGCGGCGTGACCAGTCGCGGCAGGGTGTTCAGCCCGTTGGGCGGCCCGGTCTGCGGCTCCACGCACACGGCCGCCTCCTGCTCGTCGTACACGACGACCCACTGCTC
Organism: Streptomyces sp. NPDC002838; assembly: GCF_040295365.1. Classification (NCBI taxonomy): domain Bacteria; kingdom Bacillati; phylum Actinomycetota; class Actinomycetes; order Kitasatosporales; family Streptomycetaceae; genus Streptomyces; species Streptomyces sp. NPDC002838. The sequence continues at coordinate 90,759 of NZ_JBEOVF010000037.1, forward strand.
GGGGCTGGTCACCTTCAGCTCCAGCTGCCCCGGCCAGGTGAGGGTGACGTCGACGCCGCCGGGCATGCCGAAGCAGTCGTCCCAGGGGCCGGGCTTGGGGTCGAGGCGGTTGCCGGTGGGCAGATGGTCGTCGCCGCGCTCCTCCTGCCAGGCCGACGCGAAGTCCAGCCGTACGTCCACCCCCCGCACGTTCCGGTTGAACCACGGGTGCCAGCCGATCTGCGCCGGGAAGGAGGTCTCGTACGTCTCCACGGACATGGTGAGCGTCAGGGCGTCCTCGGTCAGGGCGACGATCTGCGTGACGCGGCCGGGGTAGGGCCAGGGGTCGACGAGGTCGTACGTGATCACCGCCTCGTTCGCGGTGACGCGGGCCGTGCTCCAGGCGCCGTCGCGGGCGGTGCCGTGGATGGCGTGCGGCGGGGAGTTGAGCGGCATCTGGTGGACGGTCGCGCCGTCCAGGAACCGGCCGTCCCTGATCCGGCCGCACCAGGGAACCATCGGGAAGCAGCCGAAACGGTCGCCCTGGCGGAGAAGCTCGCTGCCGCCGACGCGGAGCCCTCCGACCCGGCCGCCGTTGCCCGGCTGCACGGTCACCTCCGCGTCACCCGCGGTCAGCGTGATGTCTTCGTTACTCACGGGACGACCCTACTGGCCCGATCAAGACGCCGCCCCGGGGCTGCCGTTGGCAGCAGCGTTCGAGGACGGCTTCAGCGGCGTCTGCGCCACGCCCGGCCCACGACGATCGCCGACGCCAGCACCAGCGCCGCGGCCGGTGCCGCCCAGCGGAGCGTCTGGTTGGGGACGACCGTCTGCGGGGCCGGAACGGGGGCGTAGCGACCGCGCGGCGGGGCGTGGTCGACCTCCTCCGCGCTGCGCCCGATCATCGTCCGCCGCGCGTGGGCTGCCTCGGCGGGCGGTTCCGGGGGCTCCGTGAAGTTCTCGGGGACATCCTCGGAGACGTCCTCGGCCAGGGACGGCGGGGGAACCTCGGTGTCGAAGACGGAGGCCGGGTCGGGGGCCTCGGGCTCAGCCGGACTCGGCTGCTGCTCCTGCGCCGCCTCCTGCTCCTCGCCCGCCGCGACCCCCAGGTTCTCCGCGAAGCGGCTCAGCAGGCGGGTCGCGGCCGAGGCCACGGCATCCGGCGGCAGATCGGTGACGCGGCCGTCCGCGGAGGCCGTTCCCTCGAAGGTGAGGGTGGAGCCGCCGTCCGTGTCCCGGACGCGGAGCGTGAGCGCGAGCTTGACCGAGCCGGTGCCGCGTGCCTCGGTGGCGTCGCCCTCGACGGCGTACGAACCGTTGTCCTGCCCGGAGACGCGTACGGAGCCCCGGTAGGTGACGGAGTGACTGCCGACGCGCACCTTCAGCCGCCCGGTGACGGGCTCGGCGCCGGCGTCCTGCTGGAGCCCGGGAACCGCCCGGGCAACTCGCGCGGGATCGGCGAGCGCCTCCCTGAGCCGCTCGGCCGGAACCGGAACGAACACCTCATGCTCCATGGTTCGCGAGCCTACCCAGTGGGGGCCGTCGTGCACCCCGGTTGGTCGAAAGTGACCGCGCGTCGGCGTCGGCCTCGCTGCCGCTCAGTACCGCGGATGCACCACCGTCGACACCGGCAACCCCCCGATCCGCGTCCCCGCCGCCGCCCGCGCGTCCGCAGTCAGCGACGTCTGCGTCATCGTCCGAGGGCGCGGGCCGTCGGGGTCGAGGCGCAGGTCCGGGCGCTCGCCCGGTGCCGCCAGTACGAACCCCCAGTCGTGCGGCCCCCGCGATCTGTCGACCGAGCGGTCGGGCCCGGCCGCGAAGCCGGAGTGGCGGCCGCCGACGCGGTAGGGGGCCGTGCGCAGGCCGGCGGAGTGCAGGGTCGTGTCCACCGTCCAGAAGACGCGGGGGCGGGAGGAGACCGGGCCGGCGTGCACCACCAGGCGGCCGTGGTGGGCCAGTGCCCGTCGTGCGAGGCCGTAGAACTCCTGCGAGTACAGCTTCGTGCTCGCCGTGATGCCCGGGTCGGGCAGGTCCGCGATCACCACGTCGTACGCCGCCGGGGGCGCCCCGCGCAGCCAGTGGAAGGCGTCCGCCGTGGTCACGTGGACGCGCGGGTCGCCGTAGACGTGCCCGTTCAGCCGTGCGAGTGCGGGGTCCCGGCGGGCCAGCCGTACCACCGCCTCGTCGAGTTCGACGACGTCGACCCGGTGCACGCCGGTGTGCCGCAGCACCTCTCGGGCGGCCAGTCCGTCGCCGCCGCCGAGGACGAGCACGCGCGCGTGCGGGCCGGTCATCGCCGGGTGGACCAGTGCCTCGTGGTAGCGGTGCTCGTCGCGGCCGCTGACCCGCAGCCGGCCGTCGAGGAAGAGGTTGAGGGGACGGCCGTGCGTGCCGCCGGTGAGGACGATCTCCTGGACGTCGGTCTGCAGCGCCACCCGTACGTCCTGGCCGTACACCGCGTGCCGGGCGGCCCGTTCGAAGTCGTCGACGAGTACAGCGGCGGTGGCGAGGACGGCGAGGACGGCCCCGTTGGCCAGCAGCAGGAGCCAGCGGGCGCGGCGGGTCAGGTCGCGGCCGAACAGGCCGAGGATGAGTGCCCCGCCGGCGATCAGGTTGACCGCGCCGGTGAGCAGCGCGCCGGTCAGCTGGCCCAGGAGGGGCAGGAGCAGGAAGGGGAAGGCGAGGCCGCCGACCAGTGCGCCGACGTAGTCCGCCGCGAACAGGTCGGCCACCGCGCCGCCCGCGTCCTGTCTGCGGATGCGCTGGATCAGCTCCATCAGCAGGGGGACCTCGGCGCCGATCAGGAGGCCGATGGCGAGGGAGGCGGCGACCAGGAGGCAGCGGGGGCCGCTGGCCCACAGGCCGCCCCAGTGGCCGGTCCAGGCGAAGACGGCGTACAGCGCCATCGCGCTGCATCCGCCGACCAGGGCGAGCGCCGCCTCCACCGCGCCGAAGGCGGCGGCAGCGCGCCAGCACAGCCGTTTGGCGACGAGTGAGCCGATGCCCATCGCGAAGACCATGACGGACAGGACGACCGAGGCCTGGGTGACCGAATCGCCGATCAAGTACGTGGCGAGGGCGACGAGTTCGAGTTCGTACACCAGTCCGCAGGCGGCGCAGACGAAGACGCAGGCGAGGACGAGGAACCGGCCCGTGCCGGGGCGGACGGGCAGCCGCGCGGGGCCCGCCCAGGGCGGCGGGGTGCCGGGCGGGGCGGGCGCGTGCGGTTCGATCACGCTGAGACGTTACGTCACTGTCGCGGCACGCTTCGTCACCCACACGTGTGGAACTGACGGTCAGTTGAGCACCCTGCGTTTGGTCCGCTGCTCAGCCTGCCGCTCGGTCTGCCGTTCGGTCTGCTGTTTGGTCCGCGCTCTCGCCCCCACCCGCGTCCGTGTCGCCACCAACTCCCCGTCCTGCGGGTAGGCGTGCCAGGTCCGCCAGTGCACCTGCCCTTCATGGCGCTGGGCCAGCATCGCCGTGAAGGCGTGCGGGCTGCCGGGGAAGACGCCCGCCAGCCCGTTCGGATGGTCGGAGACCAGTGCGAGCAACTCCTGGGCGCGGCCCGCGAAGGAGCCGGGCGAGAGGACCTCGACCCGGGCCGCGAACTCGTACTCCCAGTCGCCGACGCGCTTGGCGACGCCCAGCGGCAGGGGCGTGCTGCTGCCGGCGATGCACGCCACCGTCTCCGAACACTTGCCCTGCTCCTCCTCCAGGAGCACCTGGTGGGACGCGCCGAGGAGTCTCAACTGAAGCTTCGCTCCGGTCAGTTCGAGGTCGAGCGTGGCCAGTGCGGGGAGCGGCTCGCGCCCCAGGGCCCAGGCGAGGTCGGCCGCGCGCGTGTCGGTGTAGGCGGTGTTCAGGGTCGTGAGCATGGGTCGGCTCCGCTAGCACGCAAAGAAAGGGAGGTGTGGTCCGGCGCACCCTGGTCGGCACCAGGGGATTCGGCCCGGTCGGCCCAGTCCGGAGGGTCGGGGAGGGTGTCCGCGGGGCGTCCGAGGGGCCGCGTTGGTGCTTTAGAGGGAATCATGAACTGTGGCGCCGCCACAGGGTTTTTACCCAACTTCGTGGGGTTTCCATACTTGAGAGGGCTCTACAGCTCAACTGTTCAACCCAGTTGTGCGCCGGGGCGGACGGAGGCGTGCGCCCGGGCGCGGTCGCGCCCGCCGGAAGCGGGACCCGGCGGGCGCGCGATGCGGGTGCGGGACCCGGGCGCGGGACCCGGCGGGCGCGAGACGCGGCGGGTGCGGGACCCGGGCGCGGGACCCGGCGGGCGCGAGACGCGGCGGGCGCGAGACCCGGGCGCGGGACCCGGCGGGCGCGAGACGCGGGCTCGGGTGCCGCCTCGACGCAAGTGCGGGGACCGTGGGGCCCACCCCCGTATGGGCCCACGGTCCCCGCCGTACCGATGCGGTGGGAAGCTCAGCTGCCCCGTGTCAGCTGCCTCCGCCGCCGCATCCGCCTCCGCCGCCCCCGCAGGACGAGCCGCCGCCGCAGGAGTGGCCACCACCGGACGAGCCGCTGCTGCCGCAGGACGAAGACGAGGAGCCCCCGTCGGACGATCCGGACGATCCCGAACCGCTGTCACCCACGCCCGCCAGTCCCCCGGCGACCCACCAACTGCTGTCGCTGCCACTGCTGTTGTGGCTGGAGCTGCCGCTGCCCGCCGACCGGCGCGTCCCGCCGCCGCGGCGGGCCGCCGTCACCACGTTCCGCCGACGGCCTCGGCGGACGGCCAGGGCCGCGACAGAAATGAAGACGACAACCGCCAGGATGATGCCGATGATCATGGCTTCACCCTCCTTCCAGTTCCCCCGAAGCGGCCCCCCGTGGGCGCCTCGCTTGGTGCGTGCGGTGGAGATGCCCCTCCGGCTCACCGGCCAAAGCAGAGTTGAGGAAGTCCAGAGCTTGGGCGGAGGATGACCGGCATGACCTCCAGCGCACGCCCCCTCCTCAACCGCCGGCTCGCCGAGTTCGGGACGACGATCTTCGCCGAGATGTCCGCCCTGGCCCTGCAGACCGGGTCGATCAACCTGGGCCAGGGCTTCCCCGACACGGACGGTCCCGAGGAGGTCAGGGAGGCGGCCGTACGGGCGCTGCGCGACGGCCGCGGCAACCAGTACCCGCCGGGTCCGGGCATCCCCGAGCTGCGCGCGGCGATCGCCGCGCACCAGCAGCGGCGGTACGGGCTGTCGTACGACCCCGACACCGAGGTGCTGGTCACGGCCGGCGCCACGGAGGCCATCGCCGCCGCGCTGCTCGCGCTCGTCGAGCCCGGTGACGAGGTCGTCGCCTTCGAGCCGTACTACGACTCCTACGCGGCCTGCATCGCGATGGCGGGCGGCACCCGTGTGCCGGTCACCCTGCGCCCGCACGAGGGCAGCTTCCGCCTCGACCTCGACGAGCTGCGCGCCGCCGTCACCGACCGCACCCGGCTGCTGCTGATCAACACCCCGCACAACCCGACCGGCACCGTCCTCACCCGCGAGGAGCTGACGGCGATCGCCGAGCTGGCCGTCGAGCGCGATCTGCTCGTCGTCACCGACGAGGTGTACGAGCACCTGACCTTCGACGAGGCCGAACACCTCCCCCTGGCGACCTTCCCGGGAATGCGCGACCGGACGGTCTCGATCGGCTCGGCCGGCAAGACGTTCTCCTTCACCGGCTGGAAGGTGGGCTGGGTTACCGGCGCCCCCGATCTCGTAGCCGCCGTCCGCTCGGCCAAGCAGTTCCTGACGTATGTCGCCTCAGGGCCCTTCCAATACGCCGTGGCCGAGGCCCTGCGCCTGCCCGACTCGTACTTCGCGGACTTCCGCGCGGACATGCTGGCCAAACGGGACCTGCTCGCGGGCGGCCTGGAGCGGGCGGGCTTCAAGGTCTTCCGCCCGGCCGGCACGTACTTCATCACCACCGACATCCGGCCCCTTGGTGAGAGCGACGGTTTCACCTTCTGCCGTGCGCTGCCGGAGCGCTGCGGGGTGGTCGCGATCCCCAACGCGGTCTTCTATGACCACCGTGAGCAGGGCGCACCCTTTGTCCGCTTCGCGTTCTGCAAGCGGACCGGCGTGCTGGAGGAGGCGGCCTCCCGACTCAAGACGCTGGCCGCCTAACAGCCACAGACGTACCAGCAGATGTACCGGCCACACGGCCTGGTTGCTCCGAGCCGCCGCGCACCCGCACTCGACTGCTGCCTGGTCGACCGGGACACCGGTGATCGGCAGTCATATCACGCAGCCCGCCTGTGGGCGGACACGCTTCCATCAGCGATCAACCGGCGCCGCCAGGCCCGGTGACAGCGCCCCCGGATCATGCAGGACAGGGGCAGCAAAGAGTCATACCGGCCCCGAAGGATGCGAACCCGAGCTGGGCTCTACGAAGAAGGTGATGTGCGGGCAGTAGCCCTCCTCTGCCAGCCAGGCGCGGGCCCGGCCGCGCTGTCGCTCATCGCGGAACCGGTGGTACCGGCTCCAGGAGCGCTCGTCACCAGCGAGGACGTCCTTGAAGCGCCGGAAGGCGCCCCGCCCACCGATGGCGATCCGCAGCCTGTCGGCAAGGGCGGCGTCCTCGACCTCTTCGATGAACAGCTCCATGTCCCGGTAACCGGCCCGGGACCCCAGAGCCGGCGCGTACAGCCATCGCTCGGGATCGTCGTCCTCCTCGGCCTCGGGCCCAGGCCCCAGCTCATCGGTGAACGCAGGCCAGCACTCCCCGGTGGACAGATCGATCCGGCCACCGGACTCGGTCGGGTCGCCCTCCAGCAGCATGGCGAGCATCTCCAGATCGACCGCGAGCGGGCGCAGGAGGGGGCTCGCCGCGTCTCCCGTGGCCGCGCGCAACCGGTCCGCCAGCTCCTCATCGCCCCGGAAGCCGCGCTCCTGGAGCGCGCCGAGAAACAAGGCCGCCATCTCCGCAGCCCCCGGCAGGCCCTGCGCCGCGGCCACCCTCACACCATCGCCGGCCAGTTGCAGCACCTCGCGCACGGGGCCACGGTGCAACGCGGCAAGCAGCGCCACGCCGTCCTGCGCGTGGAGCGCGCCACGCAGGGCCCGCAGCCCGTCCTCGTCCCATCCCTCAGCCACGACCCCGACGGTAACGCGCCCCCGAGGACGTACGACGCCGGGACCCATCGGTTTCCCTCCGCCCGGCTCCGTGCCAGTGCCAGCGCACCCGGCGCCTGGGGGCCAGGCGGTGTTGCCCGGTCAGCGGCGCCGCTTGCGGCCGCTCGTGCCTGAGGAGCGCCGAGCCTTCCGGGCGCGGCCGAGGCGGGCGCCGTGGGTACCCAGTGCCCGGGCCGCCAGCTGCCTGAGCTCGTCGAGTCCGGCCCGGTCCGGGTGCGCGGAGTCCAACGCGGCGGCAACCGCGTCCCTGGCCTGGAGGCCCTGGGCGCGCAGCGTCTCCTCGGCGCCGTCCCCGCTGCCCGCCAACTCCACGAGCTGAAGCAGGCTCTCGGCGAGCACCAGCAGAGACTCTGCATCGCTCATGTCCTCTGGGGACAGCAACTCACGGTGCGCCAGCGCGTTCAGCGCCAGCGGCGCCAGCTGTGTGTCTCGCCGCAGCGTGCACAGCAGCCGCTCGCCCTCGCCGTCCGGCAACGCCGTCAGCAGCACGTCGAGCATCGTCTGCGCACGCGTGCGGAAGGTCATGGTCCTTACGGCGTCGGTCAGTTGCCGCAGGGCACCTTCCCGCTCGCCGCGGGCCGTGATCCAGCCAGCCAGCTCCGTGCGGGCGGCGTCCGGGTCGTAGTCCTCGGCCAGCACCCCCAGCAGGCCGGCCGCCGACGCCTGGGCCAGTTCACCGACCAACGGTGCGTCCCTGCCGGCCTCCAGCAACCGCTGTCGTACGGCCCGGGTACCGAGCTCGGTGAGACGGATGAGCTCGACCGGCCCGGCGGTCAGCTCCTCTCGCCGGGCATCGGCACGCTCCCGCGCCACCGGGTCCGTTGCCGCCCCCGCGACGCCCAGCAGCTCCGCGAGCTCCGCCGGCATGTCCGCGAGCAGCTCGGGACCGGCATCGGAGAGGTCGATGTCGAGGAACACCGGATCGGCCATCCCACGGTCACGCTCGATCGCGCCCAGGTCGTCCAGCAGGTCGAGCACCGCGCGCAGGTCCCGGTCGGCGTGCTCGAACCACATCCGGTGCTGAAGGTCCAACCCGGCGTCGAGCTGGAAGGAGGTCCGATAGGCCAGGTGTACCGTGTCGCGCAGCCGCGGCCAGGGCATCGGGTACGGCAGGCTGTAGAGCGTGTTCAGCACGTCGTCCAGGATGTGCTCGTAGACGTCGAAGAGCATCGACTCGACGTGCCAGCCGCTGCGTGCCCCGATCAGGGCCTGCCGCAGCTCGAAGCACGCGTCGAAGGCGCGCAGCCACAGCCGAAGCGGGTCGGCCAGCACCGGCCGGGCCTTGGCCACCGCATACAGACGCCCCTTGACCACCCGGACCAGGCGCGCCTTCTTCGCCCACTCCACCAGCAGTCCCAGCCGCGGCAGGTCGGCCGAAGAGCGCACCCCCTCAATCCTGTCGCCGGTGCCGAGTCCGTCCACCAGCTCGCGGGCCTCCACCATCCGCAGCCGCCCCGTCGCCGTCACCGGGCGGCCGCCCTGCCCCGCCCATCCGGCGAGTCCGCGCAACTGCGCCACGGTCGTCGACGCCTCGGCCCGTCGGCGCAGTTCGTCGTCCGGGGGAAGCATCACGGGCAGTTGCGGCTCGGCCCGGGCCACGCCGGACAGCGAACGGCCGGTCAGCCGCCGTTCCATGATCGCAGCGAGAGCCTGCTGATCGTAGAAGACCTCCCCGCGCTGCGCCCGGTCCGCGAAGCGCTGCAACGCTGCCCCGTCCTGGACGTCCACGCCCTGCTCCGCGGCCGTCATCGCCCAGAACTTCGCCAATCCCCAGCGAGTGCGGTCCGTCATCGCCGCCAGATGCTGTTCCGTGACCCTGTCGACCACGGCGAGGGAATCCTGGAGTGAGGGGCCGCGCGGGTCCGCCAACTGCGCGGCGTGCAGATAGCGCAGTAGCGTGCGCAGTGTGCCCGGGGCGTCGGCGCGTTCCTCCCCGGGAAGCTCCGTGACCTGCTCGGGAAGCCAGGAGAGCAGCAGTTCCTCCACATGGCGCGGCTCCCACAGCCCCAGCCGGCCGTCGGCAGTCGCCCGGTGTCGGTAGTCCAGGGCCGCCTCGGCAGTGAATCCGTCCACCGGCAGTCCCTGCTCCCCGGCCCACCGAACCACGCGGTCGACCAACAGCCCGCACGCCGCCTCGGACTCCTCCTCGGCCTCGGGTTCGAACCGCATCCGCATGAAATCTCGTCCACCTGTCTGCAGCAGTCGTTGCCGTGCCACGCTATCGCCGAACCGGGGCCGGCAACTCGGCCGAGGACGAGCGGCCCGCTACCTCAGAGCAGTACGTGGTGGTTGTCACCCGCAGCAAACGCGGCTTCGAACCTCCTTGCGGTGAACCGGACTTCGTCACAAGGACTCACTGCACAGAACGGCACGCCCCCCTGGCCGATCCCAATCGACGAAAGGCCAGGCCATCCCAGCCGGCTGCCCCGACCAGGAACGACCACGTCCGAAGACAACGGTGCCAACGACACGGGCCTGGCCAGCGGGGAGTCCCTCGTCAGCGGGCGTCCGCCTCGGGCTCCGGGCGCGGGAGTTCGTCGAGGTCGAGGGTGAAGGTGCGACCGTCGGCCAGGGGGATGGGGAGCTTGCCCGTGCCGTACTTGTGGGTGTGTGCGGCGATGTAACCGGTGGCGGTCGGCTGGGTGTGAAGGACGACTTCCTGGGCGTAGGGGTCCACGATCAGGTAGATCGGGATTCCGTAGCGGCCATACTTCGCGGTGCAGTCGTCGTAGTCCTTGCGTGCGGAAGAGGTCGAGACGACCTCGGAGATCAGCAGGACGTCCTCGAAGCTGTAGCGCTTGCCTTCCTTGCGTGCGTCCTCGCGCAGGATCGCGAGGTCGGGGGCGGAGTTCTCGTCGGCGGGGAAGTCGATGTAGACGTCGGAGGTGACCTTCGCGTGACGGCCGAGGGCGAGAGCGGAGTCGATCTGCATCGACCTGATGGTGCTGGAGTGCTCTTCGCTCTGCGGGGTCATGATCACCTTTCCGTCGGCCCCGAACAGGACCGTGTACCCCTTGGGGAACTCGGTGTGCACGATCGCGTCGACGCTCATGGACGGCTCCTTCCCGTGTGTGGTCAGGATACGACGGACAGTGCCGCGTCACCGAGCCCGTCGGTACGGCCGGCAGACCGGTCCGGACAGGTTGTGCGGCCCGCTCGCCGCCGGTGCCGGAGATCCGCAGCGGGGCCTGTCGCACGACATAGGAATAGGTAGGCCAACGAGGAGTCGCATGGGCGACGGCGGCTCCCGGGCTGGTCGCGGCCGTGCGCTCGGCGAAGCAGTACCTGACGTACGTGTCGTCGGGCCCGTTCCAGTACGCCGTCGCCGAAGCCCTCTCCCTCCCCGACACCTACTTCACCGCGTTCCGCGAGGACATGCTGGCCAAGCGGGACCTGCTGGCGGCGGGCCTCGCGGAGGCGGGCTTCGAGGTCTTCCGCCCGGCGGGCACCTACTTCATCACCACCGACATCCGCCCCCTCGGCGAAACGGACGGCTTCGCCTTCTGCCGCGCGCTGCCGGAACGGGCCGGGGTGGTCGCCATTCCCAACGCGGTCTTCTACGACCATCGGGAGGCGGGCGCGCCGTTCGTACGCTTCGCGTTCTGCAAGCAGCTGAACGTCCTGGACGAGGCGGTGGCCCGCCTCAAGCGGCTCGCTCCCTGACGTACTGACGCCCGAGCCCGGGGCTTACTCGGCCGGCAGGGCCTCCCGCATGGCCTTCGCGGTGGCGGTCGGGTCGTAATCCTCGGGGACGCCTTCGACCAGGATGATGTCGCCCTCGATGTGACGTGAGCGCAGCGGTGCGATCTCCTGGTAGGCGGGTGAGTCCCACCAGGCCCGCGCCTCGGCGATCCCGGGGAAGCCGATCACCACGACGTGCCCGGGCCAGCTGCCTTCCTTCACCTCGTGCTGTGCGGCGTGCACGAGGAAGCGGCCGCCGTACGGCTCGAAGGTGGCAGGGATGCGCTCGATGTACTCGGCGATCTCCGGGTGCGGGGCGGCCTCTTGCAGGTGAGCTATGACGTAGGCGGGCATGGCGTCCTTCCGGTCGGTCGGGCTCCGTACGCGGATGATCGTGGCATCCGGCTGCGCCGGGGGCGATGACCTGGCAGGTAATCGACTCGAGGGCGAGATCGAGGGCGCGGTCGCCGCCCTGTGCCTCGAGTGCCGGGAGCAGACAGAACCGGTGGACGTCGCGTAACGGCCACTCACGGTGCCTGACCCGCGGAAACGGCTGCAGATCTTGCTTACTGAGCTTGAACTCGGGTTGTCGTAGCCGCTGGCAGGGCTTGATCCTCGCGGTACGCCGTTCGTCTCCGCAAGGTCCAGTACCGCCCCGCTCTGCTCGAAGGCTGCCTCGCAGAAACGAGTTATTCGGCGGGCCGCGGCTCGTTCCGGTACCAGGTGAGTGTGACAGTGAAATTGGCAGTGGCGCTCGCTGCAGCAATAAACGCGCCTGCCGCGGCATGCAGGTTCAGTCCGAACTCGACTTGTACCTCGTTGGGAGACTGCGCTGCGGATTGAATATGGGAGACTACCGCATGGATGGCGGGTTGCACGCGGTATATAGCATCCTCAAAGGTGCGTTGAGCGCGTTCGGAGATGTTGGGTCCATAAATTCCGCGCGTCACCACTCCAGTCGATTGGTCGCTGACCTCGACGAGTACGGTGCTGCCATCCTCGGCAGGGAATTCAACAAGCCGCCCCATGGCTGTCCTCCTTTTTCGGGGAGACCGCTAGATATATCGAAATGTCCACACCGTGACGGCGCGTCGAGTGCCGGTTGCTAGACGGGTGCCGTCTGGACTGAATGCCAACGAAAGAACAGGACCATCATGAAGTATTTTGCAGATCATACGCGCGTTGGTTGCATCCCAGTTGCGCACTATTCCATCTTCGCTACCAGTGGCGAGCTGGGTACCATCCGGGCTGAATGCCACAGATGTGACAGGTGCATCGTGAGCCAGTTCGTGGACCTGACCTGGGTTCCAAAGGTAGGCTTTGCTATCAGTACTGCTGCCTGCAGCGGCGCGTTTCCCATCTGGGCTATACGCCACTGATTTCAAAAAACCTCGGCGATCTTCAAATATTTTTAGGCCAGTATCCACTTGCCACACATGTAGCCCGCGTTGATCAGCCACGATCAAGCGGTTACCGTCCGGGCTGAAGGCCACTGCTTGTACGGACCGCTGCTCAGCCCAGAAAATTTTCTCGGCGGTCTCAGCATCCCAGATGCAAGCCAAGTCGTAAGATCCAGTGGCGAGACATGTGCCATCCGGTTTGAAAGCGGCTGCGGCCACTTCGTTCCCGGCCGGTACGTGAAGAAGTTTCTCGCCTGTATAGGCGTTCCATATTGTGGCGCCTTTTCTGCTTTTGCTGACGAGACGCGTGCCGTCCGGACTGAACGCCGCAATGTAAGGAGCCCCCTTCTTTCCTGTCTTGATGTTCAACCGCTCAACACCGGACATGTCGTAAACGCGAATCCGTGCATCAGCCCAAATGTCGACGGCTAGGGACTGACCACTTGATCCCCACGCTATAGCACCGCAAGGGGCGGCGATGCCGAGGGTATTTATTACGAAGATAAGCGATGAATCGCGACCGCTCGAGGTTGACCGGGCGATGTGCTGGCGGTCGCGGCAGAAATCGCGTCGAGTGACGGTATCCCGGTAATCCGGGTCCCCCTGCATGATCTGTTCATAGCAGCCGATCGCAGCGGACCAGTCTTCGGAGCGTTCAGCCGCACGAGCCCGGGCGTACAGGCTTTCTAGATACGCTGTGCGCTGTTCTTTTGCCACTTCTTGGCGAGCGCGCGTGACCAGTCCGTCGCGGTCGGCGGCACCGGGGACCAACTGGTCAAGCTCTTCACTGACTTTTAGTACGGTCTGCCATTGCCCTTCGCTCGCGTGGCTTCGCAGTTTCTCTTGGAGGTGGGCGATGTGCTGACGGTCGCGGCAGCGGTAGCGTCGAGAGGCGGTATCCCGGTAATCCGGGTCCCCCTGCATGATCTGTTCATAGCAGTCGATCGCAGCGGACCAGTCTTCGGAGCGTTCAGCCGCACGAGCCCGGGCGTACAGGCTTTCTAGATACGCTGTGCGCTGTTCTTTTGCCACTTCTTGGCGAGCGCGCGTGACCAGTCCGTCGGGGTCGGCGGCAGCCGGGTCCAGTTGGTCAACTGCTTCACTGACCTCGAGTACGGCCTGCCATCTCCCTTCGCTCGCGTGGGAGCGCAGTTCCTCCTGGAGGTGGGCGATGTGCTGACGGTCGCGGCAGAAGTCGCGTCGAGAGGCGGTATCCCGGTAATCCGGGTCCCCCTGCATGATCTGTTCATAGCAGTCGATCGCGGCGGACCAGTCTTCAGATTCCTCAGCCTCTGCTGCTCGATCATAGATCTTGATGAGCTGCTCCTGCCTGGCCGCCTGATCACGCAACTTAATGGCGTCGCTATTGTCCGGGTCGAAAAGGAGCAAGTCGTCAAGCAACTCGATGGCCTTGCCAAGGTGGCCTATCCGCAGTTCTTCACTGGCCTTGGTGTAAACCCGGCGCAGTCTAGCGTTGTGTTGGGCGCCTCCCGGCGGCTGCGGCTGGGCGGTCAAGTTAAACAGAAGGTTTGCCTCGCCTCGAACGTACAACACAGGAGTGATCCACTCCAAAGAAGACTGGTTGACGCCAAGCATGGATATTCGTCCACTCCGGACGGCATCGTCGACTCGACGACCCCGCGCCAGTGCATTGTAAAGCCCCTGAGCGAAGCACACTGAGGCCTGGTCGCTGACCGAAAACTGCATTGCTGCCACTGCGCTTATTCCGCGACGAACGAGGGAGGCTCCGACGCTCGAGAATTTGTCGCGAACCCCTCCTTGAGCGGATGCACAAGTATTTAGCACAATTAGCCGAGGCACGGGTTTAGCGTCCCCGATAAGGTCCGCCAGGCGAGACGCTCCTACCTTGTCAGCAATACGGCTCGCACCGACCAGTACAATCCGCCCCTCCTCGGAAAGAATGTCGTAATCACCATGGCCAATGAAGTGGAGTATGTGCCACGGGCCATGGAGGAGACGGGTGTGCAAACTCGCCCAGGTTGCGTCTGGCAACCAGTCCAACTCGACCCGGCCGGCTTCGACTTGCTCTGTCAGCGCCTCCTTCAAGTGTCCGCATTCGGAGTTGGTGTCCAGCTTGGGGAGATCGTTTGGAGAAGCGATCACTACCAGGATCCGCAGCGGCGGCTGCACGGGCAGGGGGTTGGGCGTGTGTGAAGCCTCAAGGTGTCTGACCATCGGCTCCTGCCGGCACACATAGGAGTCGGCCTGCGGGTCGAATAGAGCCTCCCAGGGCAGGAGCGTCAGCTCTGGTGAATCATCCAGCCGCAAAACTATTTGCAGGCTTTCCTGTCGCTCTTTCGCCACGCGAAGACTCTCGCGGTAGGTTACCGAGACCGGCCCGCCGAAGAGTGCGTCGAACAGTTGGCGTCCCACACGTTGTACAGCCTGCTCATTCGGCGGCACCAATCGACGAGTTGCAGTGGCGGAGAAGACTACCTTTTCCTCTAGTACAGGGCGCTGCGCCAGCAAGTCGTCAACGTTGAGTTTTAGCGTAGCTCGCGGCTCCCCGCCAGCAGCGGCCTTCACCACCCGCACCTCGTACTCCCCCGGGTGAAGCTGGCAGATCTGCAGTTCCAGGACAGTGGGCATCGCACCCCGTTCCTGGCACACCCACACGGCCGTAAAATCGCGCAGAGTAACCATCATGACGGAAAGCGGTCGTCCGCCTACGCCTCCATGATGCGGCGAGGCCAAGGAGTTTGCACGTCGACCCGATATTGAATCGTCAACATTGACGGCCCTTGTTCGTCGTGTAATCAGGCGGTCATACGGTGCCGTGGGCGAAGATCAGGCCTCCTTTCCCCAAGCGTCCCCCAGCGACGGCAGAGAGACGAAAACCGCAGGCGGCAGACGGGGAAACGGCCCGCTGCACCACAGGCGTAGGGGAGGGCTGGCGGTTGATCTTCTCTGCCCGCGATGCGTCGATCCGCTCTCGCAGCTACGCTGCAAGACAGCTATGGCCCTGGCGAGCGGACTTCGCCGCAACCTGTAGGGCAATGCTGATGGCCGTCCCCGGTCTCCTCCAGGACGTTGTACCAGGCCGGTTGGTGAACCCTGCCGTCGAACAGCTCGGCGGCCGGGTCCCGGCGTTCACCACTCGCCCTCTTGACTCTGTCTGTGGCAGTGGCATGTGCAGCGGGACATCAGCAACAGGCCCACGCTGTGAGGCAGGGGCACGCTTGGCCTGGCGGCACTCCTGGTGCAGCCCTCGGTACTCCGGCCGCCGTGCGAGCGCGCATTCCGCCGACAGCGACGCCTGGTCCCTGCGGCTTCCGGTCTGCTGGAGCCGCTGCACGGGCGTGGTCGTATCGGCACCGGTCTCCGGGCCCCTCGGCCCAGTAATGACCACGCGCGATCCGTTGCCCGGGCTATCCGCACGCCTCAACGAGTGGCAGGCCGTCGTCGCCGTCGTCCTGGTCGTATATTGCGTCGTGGTCCGACCCGGGCAGCCGGGCGCCCCGACTGTCGGCTACGCGCAGCACATCGCCGAGCGCCTGTACGGCCGCTCGCAGTGCGCGCCGTAGCGCATACTCCCCGGCCTTGCGATCGTCCAGGACGGCCCGCACACCCTTGAGGACGACGGCACCGTCCCGGAGTTGGTCCGCCTCGATCTCGTCCGCAAGTCGAGACAGCATGCCTCCGGGTGCACCCGTGGACAGGAAGCACGGTTTGCCGGCCTCGGTCTGCCACGGCAGCAGCCGAAGCCCCGGAGGCGGCGTGGGAAAAGCGTCTCGGTCATAGCTCATGCGCTCACCCCGCCGAGGGCCAGGCGAGCGGGACGGGCAGCCAACCAGAGGGCGCATCCGTTGGCATCGCAAGGCATCATGACTTCTTCGACGCGGTCGTGCTGTCGGAGCTGGAGGGCGTGCGCAAGCCGTCGCCGCTCATCTACCGGCGGGCCCTGGAGGCGCTGGACCTGAGCGGACCGGAGTGCGTGTTCGTGGACGACCACGCGCGGAATCTGCCTCCGGCCGAGGCCTTGGGTATCCGGACGGTGCACCATACGACGGACCCTGCGGCCACTGCGGCGCTCCTGGATTCCCTCCTCCGTGACCGTGAGCCCGCATGACGTCCCCTCCCGGCACGAGCAGCTGTCCGCCGCCGCCCGCACGTCGAGGTCGCCGTACCCACCGCGACCCCTGGACCAGCCGGACGTCGTCCACAGCGACCTGGCGTTATGCATCGGCTGCGGGCGGGCGCCACTGGCCGCGGCGGCGGGCCCGGCCCCGCCCAACGGGTTCCCGGTCGCGGCGCCCGTGCGCGCAGCGGCGTACGAGGTCCTCCCCAGGCACGGAAAAGTTACCCACAGCCTGTGGACGAGCATCACGCCCCCACCGGCCGGCCACCCGGCCCGTACGGCCAGAGCCCGGCCCAAGCACGCGGCCGTGGTGGCCGGCGCCCTGGCCGGGCTCGGGTTCGTTAGGACGCGTACGCCGTCGTGATCGCGGACGCGCCTCTTCAAGAGAAGAAGGCCTACTCCTCGTCCTCGGGCTTCTCCGCTTCGTTTACCTCCTGCTCGAGGCCGAGCTGCTCGACGAGCCACTTGTCGAACTCGATCGCGGCCCGCACCCAGCTGACCGTCGAGGAGACGAAGTGCTCAAGGCTCACGCCGGTGCCGATCAGCATCTGCGCCTCGCCGATCAGGCGGACCGTGCCGTCGTCGTGGGTGTGGCTGTAGACCTTGGGCCACAGGGTCCGCCGGTTCCAATCGTCGATGGACTCCAGCAGCAGCGGCTTCTCGTCGATCTTGTGGGGGCGGTCGTAGAACGTCCGCACCGAGAAGACCTGCTGGTCACCCTCGCCACGGAACATGAAATACGTACGGAACTGCTCCCACGGCGCCGCGAGGTCACCCTCGTCGTCGACGACGTACTTGAGCTCCATCTGGTCGAGGAGCTGCTTCACGAGATCCTGATCCGGGACGACGGGGCCCGCCGGTCCTTGGGGCTGCGGCTCGGGCTGGCCCCCGAAGTTCGGAATCGAGGACGGGTCGATGCTCACCGTGATTTTCCCTTCGTACGGATCCCGCCATCCTCCCCCATGCGGGGAGGGGGGTGGCAACCCCAGGCGGGTCTGTCAGCCCTCGGCTGACTCGATCCGGTCACCGGGGCAGCCCGTACGGCGGGTACGGCGGGTACGGCGGGTACGGCGGGTACCAGGGGCGGGCCTGAGCCCGCCCCCGGTGTCCGGCAGACCTACAGCGTCTTCCCCGTCGCCGTGCCGGTCGCCGTGCCAGTAGCCGGCCCCACGATCAGTCCGTCCCCGAAATCGTCCACCCGGACCGTGTCGCCGTCCTTGATCTCGCCCGAGAGGATCTCCTTGGCGAGGCGGTCGCCGATGGCGGTCTGGACGAGGCGGCGGAGCGGCCGGGCGCCGTACGCCGGGTCCATGCCCTCGGTCGCGAGCCAGGCCAGGGCCTCCTCGGTGACCTCCAGGGTGAGGCGGCGTTCGGCGAGGCGCTTGGCCAGGCGGTTGATCTGGAGGCGGGCGATGCGGGTCAGCTCGTCCTTCGTGAGGGCCGAGAAGACCACCAGGTCGTCGAGGCGGTTGAGGAACTCCGGCTTGAAGGAGGCCCGGACCACCTCCAGTACCTGCTCCTTCTTCTCCGCCTCACTCGTCATCGGGTCGACCAGGAACTGGCTGCCCAGGTTCGACGTCAGCACCAGGATCGCGTTGCGGAAGTCGACCGTGCGGCCCTGACCGTCCGTCAGCCGGCCGTCGTCCAGCACCTGGAGGAGGATGTCGAAGACCTCCGGGTGGGCCTTCTCCACCTCGTCAAGGAGCACCACGCTGTACGGCCTGCGCCGCACCGCCTCCGTCAGCTGGCCGCCCTCCTCGTAGCCGACGTAGCCGGGCGGGGCGCCGACCAGGCGGGCCACGCTGTGCTTCTCGCTGTACTCCGACATGTCGATGCGGACCATCGCCCGCTCGTCGTCGAAGAGGAAGTCGGCGAGCGCCTTGGCGAGCTCGGTCTTGCCGACGCCGGTGGGGCCGAGGAAGAGGAAGGAGCCCGTCGGGCGGTCCGGGTCGGCGATGCCGGCGCGCGTGCGCCGTACCGCGTCCGAGACCGCCTGCACGGCCTCCGTCTGGCCGATCAGACGCTTGCCCAGCTCCTCCTCCATGCGCAGCAGTTTCTGCGTCTCGCCCTCCAGGAGGCGGCCGGCCGGGATGCCGGTCCAGGCGGCGACGACGTCCGCGATGTCGTCGGAGCCGACCTCCTCCTTGACCATGGTGTCCTTGGCGACCTCCTCCTCGGCGGCCGAGGCTTCCTCCAGGTCCCGTTCCAGGGCGGGGATCTCGCCGTAGAGCAGCTTGGACGCCGTGTCGAAGTCGCCGTCGCGCTGGGCTCGTTCGGCCTGGCCGCGCAGTTCGTCGAGCTTCTCCTTCAGCTCACCGACGCGGTTGAGGGACTGCTTCTCCTTCTCCCAGCGGGCGGTCAGGCCGCGCAGCTCCTCCTCCTTGTCGGCGAGGTCGCGGCGCAGCTTCTCCAGGCGCTCGCGGGAGGCCGGGTCGGTCTCCTTCTCCAGCGCCAGCTCCTCCATCTTCAACCGGTCGACGGCACGCTGGAGTTCGTCGATCTCCACCGGGGAGGAGTCGATCTCCATGCGCAACCGCGAAGCGGCCTCGTCGACGAGGTCGATGGCCTTGTCGGGCAGGAAGCGGGAGGTGATGTAGCGGTCGGAGAGCGTCGCCGCGGCCACCAGCGCGCTGTCGGCGATCTGCACCTTGTGGTGGGCCTCGTACCGGCCCTTGAGCCCGCGCAGGATCGCGATCGTGTCCTCGACGGTCGGCTCGGCGACCATCACCTGCTGGAAGCGCCGCTCCAGCGCCGGGTCCTTCTCGATCCGTTCCCGGTACTCGTCCAGGGTCGTGGCACCGACCATGCGCAGCTCACCGCGGGCGAGCATGGGCTTGAGCATGTTGCCCGCGTCCATCGCCGAGTCGCCGCCGGCGCCCGCGCCGACGACCGTGTGCAGCTCGTCGATGAAGGTGATGATCTGCCCGTCGGAGTCCTTGATCTCGGCGAGGACGGTCTTCAGGCGCTCCTCGAACTCACCCCGGTACTTGGCGCCCGCGACCATCGCGCCGATGTCGAGCGCGACCAGCCGCTTGTTCTTCAGCGACTCGGGCACGTCACCCTTGACGATCCGCTGGGCGAGCCCCTCCACGACGGCGGTCTTGCCGACGCCGGGCTCGCCGATGAGGACGGGGTTGTTCTTCGTACGGCGGGACAGCACCTGCACGACCCGGCGGATCTCCTGGTCCCGGCCGATGACCGGGTCCAGCTTGCCCTCCCGCGCGGCGGCCGTGAAGTCGGTGCCGAACTTCTCCAGGGCCTTGTACTGGCCCTCGGGGTCGGCGGTGGTCACCCGGCGCCCGCCGCGCGCCTTCTGGAACGCCTCCAGCAGCTTCTTCGCGCTCGCCCCCTGCCCGGACAGCACCTCACCGGCCGCGCCCCCCTTGGCGGCGATGCCGATGAGCAGGTGCTCGGTGGACAGGTACTCGTCCCCCAGCTCCTGCGCCTTCGCCTGCGCTTCGGCGATGACGGCGAGCAGCTCGCGGTTGGGCTGCGGGGGCGCGACGGTGGACCCGGTCACGCTGGGCAGACCGGCGAGAACCTTCTCCGCCCCGGCGCGTACGGCCGCCTGGTCGGCGTCGACCGCGATCAGCAGGTCGATGATGTTCTCGTTGTCCTGCCCCTGGAGCAGAGCGAGGAGCAGGTGGGCGGGGGTGAGATCCGGGTGCCCTTCGGACACGGCGCGGTTGCCGGCCGTGTTGATCGCGTCCCGGCTCCTGTTGGTCAGCTCGGCGTCCACGTTCGCTTTCTCCTCCTTGCGTCAGCCGTGACCCAATGAACGTACACAAAGTTGAGTCTATTCCACTCAAGATGAAGTGTGGGAGCCGGGAGGCGGCTAAATTCCGGGCCCATGACCGCATACCCTCAGGATCCCGGCGCTCCCGACGCGCCCTACCTCAGCTTCTGGCGCGAACGCCACCTGTGCACGCTGACGACCCCGCGCCCGGACGGCAGCCCGCACGTGGTGCCCGTCGGAGTGACATACGACCCTCAGGCGCGCCTTGCTCGGGTGATAGCGAACAAGACCAGCGCGAAGGTGGGGCATGTACTGGCCGCCGGACCGGAGGGCGCCCGGGTGGCGGTGTGCCAGGTGGCCGGGCGGCGGTGGGCGACGCTGGAGGGCCGCGCCTTCGTCCGGACCGAGCCGGAGCGCATCGCGGAGGCGGTACGCAGATATGCGGAACGCTACGAACGCACGCCCGCGCCGAACCCGTCCCGGGTGGTGATCGAGATCCACTTGACGCGGGCGATGGGGCGGGGCTGAGGGCGGCGATGGGTGGGGCTGGGGTGGCGCGCAGAAAAACGCATGGACGGTCGGTATCGGCCGGTAAAAAAACTCTCGTGATCGACAGCTTTCAGCCACTGCCAGATTCACCCCGTACCCGGAAATGTCCCGCAAAACTGCAGCGGCGTCACCGTGTTCAGGTCACGGGGTCGCCGGGGCGGGGGGTAGCGCCGGGGGGATGGGTTACGACGGGGGTGTCGGGGCGGGGAGGGGGGGGGGGGGGTGTGGG
>NZ_JBEOVF010000038.1:0-105102 GCF_040295365.1 Streptomyces sp. NPDC002838
GCACCTCGAAAGGTGCCGAGTCGGGTGGTGGGTGGGCATAGGCCGGGGGTCCAGGGGGCGGAGCCCCCTGACGGGGTCGAAGGGGCGGAGCCCCTGGGGATGGGACGGGTAGGGGCGGCGGGGGCGAAAACTCCTGCCAGCCACCTACCTCAGCTCAGCCACCGCCACCCGCCGGAACTCGATCGTCTCGTACGCCCCCGTCACCCCCGTCTCGTACAGCACCCCGACCGTCTCCTCATCCACCCGCACCAGATCCGAGTACGCGGCCCACCGCCCCGACAGCGTCAGCACCTTCTCGAAGGTCACCCCCGCGTCCCCGCTCCGCCAGATCGCCATCCCCCGCCGCGCGGTGGGGACAGAAGGACCGGAGAACAGCAACGGCCCGCCCCCACCCGGCAGTTGAAGGACACTGCCCTGCACCACCGGCACATCGTTCAACGTGGGCTGCACCGCATACGGCCGGTCCGCACTCGACGCCCCGTCACTGGAGTACGTGTCCAGCCGGTTCCCGACACTCGCGCCGTTCTGGTCCCGCGAGCTGAAGTACAGCCGCCCGTCCGCCAGTTGCGCCGCCGTCGACTCGTTCGCGTTGTCGACGCCGTCGTAGGAGCCGTCGACGAAGCCCAGCCGCCAGCTGTGCCCCCCGTCGTCGCTGTACAGCGCGTGCGCACCGTAGTACCGAGGCTCCTCCCCCGTATCCACCGCCCCCGCGCCCGCACCCGGCGCCACCGAGTGATTCGCCGCGACCACCAGCCGCCCCGCATACGGCCCCCGCGTCAGCGCCACCGCATGGCCGGGCCCGGTCGCGTACCACCGCCACCCCGCCGACTTCACCTCCCCCGTGATCTCGCGCGGCGCCGAGAAGTGACGCCCGTCGTCCCGGCTGCGCTGCACGAACGCCCGACGGCCCTGCTCCGGCGTCACCTCCCCCCGCATGATCTGCGCCTCGGTCACCGCACCGCTGTTGTAGGAGGTGACGAGGACGACGTCCCCGGTGCGCGGGTCGACCACCGGCGCCGGGTTGCCCCGCGTGTCCCCCTCCCCGGCGGTGACGACCGTGAGCGGACCCCAGGTGCAGCCGCCGTCGTCGGACCGGCGCAGCACGACGTCGATGTCCCCGGAGTCCCCCGCCCCGTCGTGTCTGCCCTCCGCGAAGGCGAGGACCGTGCCCCGGCGGGTGGTGACGGTGGCGGGGATGCGGTAGGTGTCGTAGCCGCCCTGCCCCGAGACGTACGGCACGGACGACCCGCACCGGGCGGCGGCCGAGGCGTGGCCGGCCGCCGTGAGCGGGGTGAGAAGCACTGCGGTGGCGAGGAGGGTACGGCTCAGAAAGGTCATCGCTCCCCTTACAGAGAACCATTGCACAGTGACTGACTGTCCGTCACATGCTCCCCGGCGTGACCATCTGCGACTCGTACGCCACGATGACCAACTGCGCCCGATCCCGCGCCCCCAGCTTCCCCATGATCCGGCTGACGTGCGTCTTCGCGGTCAGCGGACTCAGCCCCAACGCCTCGGCGATCTCGGTGTTGTTGAGGCCGCGCGCGACCAGCGTCAGCACCTCGCGCTCGCGCTCCGACAGGCACTCCGGCCCGCCCCCGGTGGCGGCCGGCGACGGACTGCGCAGGAACCGCTCGATCAGCCGAGCCGTCGGCCCCGGCGACAGCAGCGCCTCCCCGGCCGTCACCGTGCGGATCGCGTCGAGGAGTTCGGCCGGACGGGTGTCCTTCACCAGGAACCCGGAGGCCCCGGCGCGCAGCGCCTCGACGATGTTCTCGTCGGTGTCGTAGGTCGTCAGGACCAGCACCTTCACGCCCGCCAGGTCCTCGTCGGCGGCGATCAGACGCGTCGCCTCGATGCCGTCCAGGTCGGGCATGCGAATGTCCATCACCACCAGGTCGGCGCGTTTGCCGCGAGCCAGTTCCACCGCCTCCCGCCCGGTGGCCGCCTGCCCGACCACCTCCATGTCCCGCGCCGACTCGACGAGCATCGCGAACGCCTCCCGTACCAGGGTCTGGTCGTCGGCCAGCAGTACGCGGATGGTCATCCGGTTCCCCCTCCAGGCAGTACGGAAGTGAGCGGCAGTACGGCGGTCACCTCGAAGCCGCCCCCGGTCCGTGGTCCGGCGTCGAGTGTGCCACCGACGCTGCGGGCCCTCTCCCGCATGCCGACGAGCCCGAACCCGGGGGTGCCGCCGGGCGTGGGTCCGATTCCGTCGTCGGTGACCGAGAGGCGCAGGACGCCGTCCTCCTCGTCCAGGTCGACCGATACGGCCGGCTCGGGCCCCGCGTGCCGTACCGCGTTCGTCAGCGCCTCCTGCACGATGCGGTAGGCGGCGGCGCCCACGGCGGGCGGCGCCTGCCGCACCCGTATGTCCTGTTCGACGCGGGCGCCGGCGAGCCGCGCGGTCTCCACGAGGTCGGACACGCCGTCGAGGCCGGGCAGCGGGCCGCGCGGGTCCCCGTGCTCGGAGGCACGCAGCACCTCCAGCGTCGTACGGAGTTCACCGCGCGCGGTCCGGCAGGTCTCGGCGATGTCGTCGAGGGCCTTCGCGACCGTCTCGCGGTCCAGACGTTCGGGGTCGGCGGCCAGGACGTGCGCGGCCACGGAGGTCTGGACGCCGATGAGCGTGATGCTGTGGGCGAGCAGGTCGTGCAGGTCGCGGGCGATCCGCAACCGCTCCTCGGCGACCCTGCGCCGCGCCTCCTCCTCGCGGGTGCGTTCGGCGCGCTCGGCGCGTCCGACGATGGCGGCGACGTACTGGCGGTAGAAGCGGGCGCTCATGCCGCAGAAGAGGACGGCGATGACCCAGCCGAAGATCCGCAGGATCTCGCGCACGCCGTCGGGGTTGGTGACGGCGTTGAGGATCAGCGTCACGCCCAGGACGGTGCCGCCGGTGAGCAGCGTACGGCGCGCCGTGCCGGTCGCCGCGATCGTGTAGAGCACCGTCATGGTCGCGGGGATGGGCGCGGTGTGGTTGTTGTCGAGTGCGTGGTACGGGGCGACGCAGGCCAGCACCGCGAGCAGGACCAGCACCGGACGTCGGCGCCGCCACACGAGGGGCACGTGGGCGGCGAGCAGCAGGGTCCAGCCGAGCGCGTCGGGCCGGCGCCCGTGGTTGCCGAGCAGGACGATGGCCGTGGCGAGGGCGGCCATCGCCACGGCCAGCAGCGCGTCGTTGCGGATGCCGTGCGGGGCGGTGCGGGGGTCGCGGTTGATCGCCGCCATGATCCGCTCGCCGAGGCGGGGCGGGGCCGTCGGCGTGGTCGCCCGGACGGGTGTGGTGGTTGCCTGCACGCGCTCATCCTCCGTCACGGGGGCGCCCCTTCGGGAGGGAAAGGGACGCCCCTAGGGCCCTAGGTGTCACCGTCGTCTCACACGGGCTCCGGCTGTCGCTCCGCCCGCTCCGGCTCCGGTTCCGGCGCCCGCGACAGCCGGCCCGGCCACCACAGCTTCCGCCGCAGTGCGACGGCCGCGCTGGTGACGAGGTACGTGCGGACGAGGAACGTGTCGAGCAGCACGCCCACCGCGATGACGAAGCCGAGCTCGACGAGCTGCACCATCGGCATGTTGGTGAGCACCGCGAAGGTGGCCGCGAGGACGAGTCCGGCGGAGGCGATGACCCCGCCGGTCGTGCGCAGCGCGGTCAGCGCGGCCGGCACCGGTTCGGCGCCGGTGAGGGACTCCTCGCGCATCCGGTGCATCAGGAAGATGCCGTAGTCGACGCCCAACGCGACCAGGAAGACGAAGGACAGCAGTCCCAGCCCCGGATCCGTGCCCTCGAAGCCGAAGACCGGCCCGAAGACGAGTCCGCCGATGCCGAGGGCCGCGCCCCACACGGCGACCACGGCGGCCACGAGGAGCAGCGGGGCGACGAGGGACCGCAGCAGGCCCATCAGGATCAGCAGGACGGAGGCCAGGACCAGGGGTACGACGATCTTGCTGTCGCGTGCGCTGGTGTCCTTCAGGTCGATCTGTTCGGCGCTCGGCCCGCCGACGTAGGAGCCGTCGAGCTTGTCGCGCAGGGCCTCGATGGTGGCGGTCTCGCCCGTCGACTGGGGCGCGGAGGCGGCCAGGACGGAGATCTCCGTCCAGCCGTCACCCCTGCGGCCTCGCTCGGCGCTGTCGACGCCGCGGGTGTTCTGGATCTCGGCGAGGGTGGTGTCGGCGCGGTCGGTGGGCGTGATGACGGTGAGGGGCTGGGTGCCGCGCTCGGGGTAGGCCGCGGCGAGGGTCTCCATGGCGGTGACCGCGTCGGGCTTGCTGGTGAAGGTGTCCTCCTGCTTGATGCTGCCGGGCAGGTTCAGCGCGCCCAGGGCGAGCGCGCCGAGCAGCACGGCGCCGCCCGCGAGCACGGTGAGCGGCCGGCGTCCGGCGGAGCTGCCCATCGCGGCGAACAGCGACCGGCGGGCCTTGGGGGTGCTGCCGTAGCGCGGCACGAGCGGCCAGAAGACGCGGCGGCCGAGCAGGACGAGGATCGCGGGCAGCAGGGTCAGCATCGCGACGAGCGCGCACAGCACGCCCACCGTGCCGAGCGGGCCCATGCCGCGGCTGCTGTTGAGGTCGGCGGCGAGCAGGCAGAGCAGGCCCGCGGCGACGGTGCCGGAGGAGGCGAGCACGGCCGGCCCGCAGCCGCGCAGGGCGGCCACCATGGCGTCGTACGGCCGCTCGATGCGTCGTAGCTCCTCGCGGTAGCGGGATACGAGCAGCAGGGCGTAGTCGGTGCCCGCGCCGAACACGAGGATCGTCATGATGCCGGAGCTCTGGCCGGACACGGAGGTCCCGAACGTCTGGTTGAGGCCGTAGGCCACGCCCATCGACAAGTAGTCGGCGATGCCGGCGACGGCGAGCGGGACGAGCCAGAGGAACGGGCTGCGGTAGATGAGGATCAGCAGCAGCGCGACGACCGCGGCGGTGGTGTAGAGCAGCGGGCCGTCGAGGGAGTTGTAGACCTCGCTGGCGTCGGTGGCCAGTGCCCCCTCGCCGCCGACCTCGACGCTCAGCCCGTCGCCGCCCTTGGCGACGTCCCGTACGTCGTTGACGAGGGCGTCACGGGCCTCCTCGTCGGTGCCGGGTTCGGTGCTGGCGACCGGGTACATCAGGGTGGTGCCGTCCTGGGACGGAACGCCCTGCGGTTCTGCGGTCAGCCGGTGCGTGCCCGCGATCCGCTCGATCTGCTCCGCGGCGGTCGTCCTGTCGGCGGCGGTCAGTCCGCCGTCCCGGTGGTAGACGACGACCATCTCGGTGGTCTCGCCGCCGGGCAGCCGGTCCTGGATCTCGGCCACCTGGGTGGAGTCGGCGCTCGCCGGCAGGTAGTCGACGGCCCGGTCGCGCTGGACGTCCGAGAGCTTCGCCGCGAACGGCGAGGCAAGCGCGAGCACGGCGATCCACAGCCCGAGCACGAGCCAGGGCACGGCCCGCCGTCGCCGTGTGCTTGTCGTTGCGGCCCCCATCTGGCGGGCCTCCCTCCGGTCGGATGTCTGGGTCGGTCTCCAGACTTCCGGCGGGAAGGGGCCGATTCGTCGGGCGGGAGGGCGAGTTGCGGGTTACTGCCAGAGGTGACCGGACGGGGCCGCTACTCCCCGGGGAGTAATCCCGATCGGGGCCTACGACGGCGAACGCGGGCCGGTACTACGACCGCGAACTCGGGCCGGTGCTATGACAGCGGACGCGAGCCGGTACTACAACCGCGAACTCGGGCCGGTGCTACGACGGCGAACGCGAGCCGGCACTACAACCGCGAACGCGAGCCGGCACGACGACCGCGAACGCCGAGCCGGTGCTACGACGGCGAACGCGAGCCGGCACGACGACCGCGAACGCCGAGCCGGTACTACAACCGCGAACTCGGGCCGGTGCTACGACCGCGAACGCGAGCCGGTGCTACGACCGCGAACGCAAGCCGGGACTACGGCAGCGAACGCAAGCCGGGACTACGGCAGCGAACGCAAGCCGGGACTACGGCAGCGAACGCAAGCCGGGACTATGGCAGCGAACGCAAGCCGGGATTACGACCGCGAACGCAAGCCGGGATTACGACAGCGAACGCCGAGCCGGTGCTACGACGGCGTCCGCGCCGCCGCCAGCAGTCGGGTCACGTCGTCCGCGCAGATGGTCAGGGCGGCGCCCACGGTCGCGAGGACATCCCGCTCGGCGGGGGTGTACGGGCCGTCGGCGAGGGCGATGCGGGCGCCCTGGAGCAGGATCGATTCGCGGCCGGCGGGCGCGAGGTGCGGGGCCAGCGGGTCCAGCGCCTCGTGCAGCTCTATGGCCAGCCCGGCTCCGCAGGGGCGGTCGTAGACCCGGCCGGTGTCCGCGGCGAGGGCCTCGACCAGAGCGTCGAGCTGTTCCTCGGTGCAGTCGTCGAAGCCGGCGACGCGGACCGTGGCCGCGGCGGTCTCCAGGGACGTACGGGAGCAGGTGCCGCCCGCGGCGAGCACCGCGAGGGCGACCGTGTGGACGGCGTCGCGGAGCATCGCGGAGAAGCGGGTGGTGGTCGGGTGGTCGAGGACGTCGGTGCCGAAGTGGCGGCGGCAGGCGGCGCACTCCACGACGGGACCGGTCTCGCCGCGCGGGACGACGGGCACGCCGACAAGGGTGAAGCGGCGGCGGCCGGTCAGCCGCTGGTAGTTGCGGTCGCCCCCGCACCCGGGGCAGAAGAACTCGCCGTCGCCGACGGTCGTCCACGCGGTACGGGTGCCCAGGAGGCGCGCAGGCCTGACGGCACGGCCGTTTCGTCCCCGTCCTGGCAGCACGTCGCACCTCCGTAACCACGCGGCAACATCGCCGCGCTTGCGTGATGTTAGCCACATCTGCGAGGCGGCGTCATTACTCCTGACGAGACCTACCCGTGACCTGCACAGGGATTGGCCGGTATACGACGGGACCCCGCCCGCCACAAAAAGGGCGAACGGGGTCCTGAACCGCTGGTCGGGCTGGTCAGCGAGTCGCTCGGTTGACGGCCGAGACGACCGCCTTCAGCGAGGCACGTGTCGTGTTCGCATCGATGCCGATGCCCCACAGAACCTTGCCGTCGATCGCGCATTCGATGTACGAGGCGGCCTGCGCGGAGGCGCCCTCGCTCATCGTGTGCTCCTGGTAGTCCAGCAGGCGTACGTCGATGCCGATGGACTGCAGGGCGTCGAAGAAGGCCGAGATCGGACCGTTGCCGGTACCGGTCAGGACGGTGTCGACGCCGTCGACGGTGGCCTCGACGGTGAGCGTGTCGACGCCGTCGGTGTCGGTGGTCGACTGGTTGTTGCGTACCTGGATACGGCCCCACGGGTTGTCGGGGTTGGGCAGGTACTCGTCCTGGAAGGCCGCCCAGATGTCGTTGCCGGTGACCTCGCCGCCTTCGGCGTCCGTCTTGGCCTGGATGAGCTTGGAGAACTCGATCTGCATCCGGCGCGGCAGGTCCAGCTTGTGGTCGTTCTTCAGGACGTACGCGATCCCGCCCTTGCCGGACTGCGAGTTGACCCGGATGACCGCCTCGTAGGAGCGGCCGACGTCCTTGGGGTCGATCGGCAGGTACGGCACGGCCCACTCGACGTCGTCGACGGTGACGCCCTTGGCGGCCGCGTCGGCCTCCATCGCGTCGAAGCCCTTCTTGATGGCGTCCTGGTGGGAGCCGGAGAAGGACGTGTAGACCAGGTCGCCCACGTACGGGTGGCGCGGGTGGACCTCCATCTGGTTGCAGTACTCCCACGTACGACGGATCTCGTCGATGTCGGAGAAGTCGATCTGCGGGTCGACGCCCTGGGAGAACAGGTTCATGCCCAGGGTGACCAGGTCGACGTTGCCGGTGCGCTCGCCCTGCCCGAACAGACAGCCCTCGACACGGTCGGCGCCGGCCATCAGCGCCAGCTCGGCCGCCGCGACGGCCGTACCGCGGTCGTTGTGGGGGTGGATGGACAGGCAGACGTGCTCGCGGCGGGAGAGGTTGCGGCCCATCCACTCGAAGCGGTCCGCGTGCGTGGACGGCGTCGAACGCTCCACCGTGGCGGGCAGGTTGAGGATGATCTCGCGGTCCGGGCCGGGCTGCCAGACGTCCATGACCGCCTCGCAGACCTCCAGGGCGAAGTCCAGCTCGGTGTCGGTGAAGATCTCGGGGCTGTACTGGTAGCCGAACTCCGTCTCAGGGCCCAGCAGCTTCTCCGCGTACTCCATCACCAGCCGCGTGCCGTCCACGGCGATCTGCTTGATGTCGTCCTTGGAGCCGCGGAAGACCACGCGACGGAAGACGGGCGCGGTGGCGTTGTACAGGTGCACGGTGGCGCGCTTGGCGCCCTTCAGCGACTCGACGGTCCGCTCGATCAGGTCCTCGCGGGCCTGGGTCAGTACGGAGATGGTGACGTCGTCGGGGATGGCGCCCGGCTCCTCGATGATGGAGCGCACGAAGTCGAAGTCGGTCTGGCCGGAGGCGGGGAAGCCGACCTCGATCTCCTTGTAGCCCATCTTGACCAGCTGGTCGAACATCCGGCGCTTGCGCTCGGGCGACATGGGGTCGATCAGGGCCTGGTTGCCGTCACGCAGGTCGGTGGAGAGCCAGCGGGGGGCGGCGGTGATCCGCTTCTCCGGCCAGGTGCGGTCGGGGATGTCGACCTGCTCGTACTGGCCGTACTTGTGGATCGGCAGGGAAGTGGGCTGCTGGCGGTTCTGGCGCTTCGCCATATGGCTTCGGGCTCCTCAGGATGTCCGGAAGGACGGCCGACGACGCAACGCCAAGCTCCGCGGGGAGGGAGTCGGCCTCGACTACAGGCCCTCGCCGCGGCAGCTAAGGAGGAGCAGCCCGAAACGCATGATGTTCCGCATGCTAGCCGAGCCGCTTCCGGTTGCGCGGGTGCGTATCAGTATGCGGGACCGGAGAGTCAAACGGGACAAAAAGTGCCGCATACCACTTTCGCGCCTGTTTCCGGCCCTCTTGTCCGCACATTTCACCAATCATGGTTGCGGCTAGTGACAGCGGCATGACTCAGTGCAAGGGTGCCGGGCATGACGACCAACGGGGGCTTCGAGCCCGTCTTCTGCACCGTCGTACCACCGCATGTCCTCGACAAGCTGGCACGGAACGACGACCCCGCACTCTCCGGTCCCGCCCGGCGCACCCTGATGCGCGACAGCGAGCTCCGCGGCCGCCGCCGCGTGACCACCGAGTTCCGCCTGGCCGCTGCCCCGACGGCGAAGGCACCGTCGGACCAGCCGCTGCGCACCATCTACGACGCCGGACACAAGACCGACCTGCCCGGCACCAAGGTCCGCGGCGAGGGCACGCAGCCCGGCCAGGACGCCACGGTCAACCGCGCCTACTCCGGCCTCGGCGCCACCTTCGACCTCTTCCTCAAGGCTTACGGCCGCCACTCGATCGACGGCGACGGCCTGCCCCTGGACGCCACCGTCCACTACGACGAGAACTACAACAACGCCTTCTGGAACGGCGAACAGATGGTGTTCGGCGACGGCGACGGCGAGATCTTCCTCGACTTCACCATCCCGATCGACGTCATCGGCCACGAACTCGCCCACGGCGTCACCCAGTACACGGCCAACCTCACCTACTACGGCCAGCCGGGCGCCCTGAACGAGTCGATGTCCGACGTCTTCGGCGCGCTCATCAAGCAGTACACGCTGGGCCAGACCGCCGCCGAGGCCGACTGGCTGATCGGCGCGGGGCTTCTCGCCCCGAGCGTGACCGGCAAGGCCCTGCGCTCCATGAAGGAGCCGGGCAGCGCGTACGACGACGACGTCCTCGGCAAGGACCCGCAACCCGGGACCATGGACGACTACGTCCGCACCGGCCGCGACAACGGCGGCGTCCACATCAACTCCGGCATCCCCAACCACGCGTTCTACCTGACCGCGACCGCCCTCGGCGGCCACGCCTGGGAGAAGGCGGGCCAGATCTGGTACGACGTGCTGATCGGCGGCGAGCTGACGGAGCGGGCGTTCTTCACCGACTTCGCCAAGCTGACGGTGAAGGCCGCGCGGGAGCGGTACGGCGACGGGGGCGAGGAGCTCCAGGCCGTGGAGAAGGCGTGGGAGCAAGTCGGGGTGCGCATCCTCTGACTCCGTACTAGACAGGAACCCATGCGTATTCAGGTGAGGCGCACGGGCGGATTCGCGGGCATCGAGCGGCACGCCGAGGTGGACACCTCGGGGCGGCCCGATGCCCAGGAGTGGCACGCCCTGGCCGAGAGCGCGGTGGCGTCCGGCCGGGGCACGCCCCCCATCGGAGTGCCGGACGGCTTCAGCTACCAGATCACCGTGGACGGGAAGACGGTGTACGCGGCCGATCCTCGGCTCACGGACGAGCAGCGGAAGCTGATCTCGAGGGTCTTGAAGGAGGGCGCGTAAATCCCTGTTCACCCCTGCCGGTTGACTTCCGTTACCGCCGGTACGGATGATCCGGCGCATGGCGACGAACCCGATACCTGAGTTCCCGGCGTTCCCCGACTTCCCCGACATCCCCGACTTCCCCGACGGCTTCCTGTGGGGCGTCTCGACCTCGGCCCACCAGATCGAGGGCGCGGCGGACGAGCGCGAGCCGTCCGTCTGGGACGCCTTCACGGCCGAGCCGGGACGGGTGAAGGACGGCTCGACGGCGGCGGTGGCCTGCGACCACTACCACCGCTACCGCGAGGACGTGGCACTCCTGGCCGGCCTCGGCGTGGACGCGTACCGCTTCTCGATCTCCTGGCCGCGGGTGCGCTCCGAGGGCGGCCTGGACTTCTACGACCGGCTGGTGGACGAGCTGTGCGCGGCGGGGATACGGCCGGTGCCGACGCTGTTCCACTGGGACCTGCCGTTGGGGCTGGACTGGCTGGAGCGGGACACGGCGTCGCGTTTCGCGGAGCACGTGTCGGTCGTGGCGGACCGGCTGGGCGACCGCGTGCAGAAGTGGATCACCCTCAACGAGCCCGCCGAGCACACGCTGTTCGGCCATGCGCTGGGCGCGCACGCACCGGGCAAGCAGCTGATGTTCGACGCGCTCCCGGCCGCCCACCACCAACTCCTGGCGCACGGTCTGGCCGTACGGGCGCTGCGCGCGGCCGGCGCCACGGACATCGGGATCGCGAACTCGCACGGCCCGACATGGCCGGCGTCGCACGACCCCGCGGACGTGGAGGCGGCGGAGTTCTACGACGTCCTGCTGAACCGCCTGTTCGCGGACCCGGTCCTGCTGGGCGAATACCCGGCAGGCCTCGGCGAATTGATGCCGGGTGACGTCTCGGCGGACCTCAAGGTCATCGGCGAGCCGCTGGACTGGTACGGCATCAACTACTACGCGCCGACACGGGTGGGCGCCCCGCAGGGCGCGGACATCGAGTTCGGCGGTCTCACGATCCCCGCGGAACTCCCCTTCTCGGTGAGGGAGATCGAGGGCGTCCCGGTGACGGACTTCGGCTGGCCGGTGGTCCCCGAGGGCCTGACCGAGCTACTGACCACCTGCCACGCCCGCTACGGCGACCGACTCCCACCGATCGTCATCACCGAGAACGGCTGTTCGTACGAGGGCCGTGACGACCAGGCCCGCATCACCTACCTGGACGGCCACATCCGGGCGCTGCACCGGGCGGTGGAGGCGGGGGTGGACGTACGCGGCTACTTCGTGTGGTCGCTCCTCGACAACTTCGAGTGGGCGGAGGGGTACGCACGCCGGTTCGGGCTGGTGCACGTGGACTTCGGGACGCTGGAGAGGACGCCGAAGGCGTCGTACGAGTGGTACCGGAAGGTACTGCGGGCACAGCGCTGATGCCGCCCCCGGGGGCCTCCGCCCGGGTCTGGGGCGGTGCCCCAGGGGTCCGTCACAGGGCCCCGGCATCCCGCGCCGCCCACACCGTGGGATACAGCGGCCGATAGCCCAGCTCCCGCCTGATGCGATCCGTGGAGACGAGGCCGTGCCAGGGGTCGGGATCGGTACGGGTGTGGGCCTCCGCGGGCACATCGACGCCGAGGAGCTGATGGAGCTCCAGGGCCGCGACGGGGGCGTCGTCCGCGATGTTGTAGCCGCGGCCGTCCGCGCCCGGGGCATGGAGCAACCGCAGCAGCCCCTGCGCCGCGTCCGCCACATGGACAAGATGGAAGCGCTTGGTCGCGGCCCAGCCGCCGGTCCAGCGCAGGGACTGGGCGAGATGCGGGTCGCCCTCGCCGTAGACGAACGCCAGGCGGCCGACGCGGACGTCGAGCCCGTCGAGAGCCAGCAGGCCGCGTTCGGCCTCGGCCTTCGCCTGGGGGTACGCCGTCCACATCGGTCCGCCGGGAAGCGTGGGGTCGTCCTCGGTGAGCGGACGGCCCCGGTCGGCGCCGTAGACGAGGTTCGTACTGACCTGCACGAAGCGCCGCACGCCGGAGGCGACGGCCGCGCGGCCCAGTTCGAGGGCGGCGTCCCGGTTGACTGCCCAGGCCTCCTCGTCCGGTACGCCGCCCTTGAAAGCGGCGGCGATGTTGACCACCGCGTCCACTCCGCCGAGCGCCTTGGCGGCGGCCTCGGTGTCGCGGAGGTCGCCGACGGCGATCTGGGCGCCGCGGTCGGCGTGGGCGACGGCGCGGGCCTCGTCGCGGACGAGAACGCGCACCTGCTCGCCGGGGCGGGCCTGGGCGAGCAGCCGGGGGACGAAGCCGCGTCCCACCTGTCCGGTGGCGCCTGTGACCAGGGTCAGCATGATCTGCTCCTCTCGGTTGGTGTCACCACCCTCGCCCGGCGTCACGGTGGCCGGGAGAGACCTCCTGATCGGGGGACCGCCAGTCCCTGGATAAGCCGGCCGCACTACCGCAGGCTGAGGAGGTGAACCGAGCCGAACTCGCCGACTTCCTGCGCCGGGGCCGCGCCCGCCTGGACCCCTCGGACGTCGGCCTGACCCCCGGCGCCCGCCGCCGCACACCGGGCCTGCGCCGCGAGGAGGTGGCACAGCTCGCCGGAATGTCGGTGGACTACTACACCCGCCTGGAACAGTCCCGTGGCCCGCACCCGTCCCGCCAGATGCTGACCGCGCTGGCCAGGGCCCTCCGCCTGACGGACGACGAACGGGACCACCTCTTCCACCTGACCGGCGAGGAACCACCGCGCCGCGAGGCCACATCCGCGCACCTGGGCCCGGGCCTCCTCCTGGTCCTGGACCGCCTGCACGACACCCCGGCGCAGGTGCTGACCGACTGCGGTGACGTCCTCGCGCAGAACGCGATGGCGAGGGCGCTGGGCGGCGACGCCCTCGCCCGCCCGCCCCGCGAACGCAACCTCATCCGCCGCTTCTTCCTCGACCCGACGGCCCGCGACCTCTTTCCCCCGGAGGACCTCCCGGACCACGCCCGCGCCCACGTCTCGAACCTCCGCGCGGTGACAGCGGCCCGCCCCGACGACCCGGAACCGGCCGCGCTGGTCGCCGAACTACGCTCGTCCAGCGAGGAGTTCGCCCGCCTGTGGGACGAACACGAGGTGGCCCTGCGCCGCTCGTCGACCAAGCGCTTCCGCCACCCCCTGGTGGGCCTCCTGGAACTGGACTGCGAGATCCTCCTCAGCCACGAACACCACCACCTGCTGATCGTCCACACGGCCCGCCCGGGTTCGGAGTCCTACGAGCGGTTGCGGCTGCTGCGGGTGGTGGGCCTGCAGGACATGTCCCCCAGCGTGAGTGGGGCGGGCCAGGACTGAACGGCGGGGGCACCGACCGCCGTCCCGCCTCACCCTCTTGTCACCGTTTGCTCATGTGGCTCCCCTGGGCATCACCTGCCTGCTAGACAGTTCGCACGGTGAACCGGGGGGCGCGGTGCGGAACAACACGGTCGAGGACCTGGTGGTGGTCGTCCCGGGGATCATGGGCAGTCGCCTGGCGGTGGCGGGACGCGAGGTGTGGGGTCCCTCGCCCGGGGCGGTGTGGGAGGTCATCAGGACGTTCGCGGGCTCGGTGCGGGACCTCGGGCTGCCGAAGGACATCGGCGACGACCATCCCGGGGACGGCGTCGAGCCGGTCGGGCTGTTCGGCTCCCCGCACGCGTTACCCGGGGTGTGGCCGCTGATCGCCGGCTACGACGGCCTGCTCGAATGGCTGCGGGGCACGTTCACACTGCGGGACACGACGCCCGACGCGCCGGGGAACCTTGTTGAGTTCGCCTACGACTGGCGTCTGTCGTGCCGCCACAACGCCCGCCTCCTGCACCGCCGGATCGACGAGGCGCTGGGCCGGTGGCGGGCATCGGGCCCCGGGCGCGCGAACGCGCAGGTGCGGCTGATCTGCCATTCGATGGGCGGCCTGGTGGGCCGCTACTACGTCGAGTGCCTGGGCGGCGCGGAGGTCACCCGCACTCTGATCACCCTGGGCACGCCGCACCGGGGCTCGATCGGAGCACTGGACTCCCTGGTGAGCGGCCACCGTATCGGCGGGCGGGGACCGAGGGTGGGCATCCTGACGGACTTCGCCCACAGCCTCCCCTCCCTGCACCAGCTCATCCCCGACTACGCCTGCCTGGAGGGCCCCGCCGGGCTGGTGTACCCCCGTGAGGTCGCCGGTGGCCTGCCGGGAGTGAACCCGCACCTCCTACGGGACGCGGGCGACTTCCACACGGAGATCCGTACGGCCGCCGAGGCCCGGGTCGAGCAAGGCGGCAGCGACCAGCTGTGCCTGCCCGTGGTGGGGGTGCGGCAGCCGACTCCGACGACCGCGGCCCTGGACGGTGAGCGGCTGCGGCTGTGCGAAACCATCGAGGGCGTGGAGGAGGGCGGCGATGGGCGCGTACCGCGGTTCGCGGCCTACCCCGCCGAGGTCTCCCTGGAGAGTGCGGCCGTCGGGGAGTCCTACGCCACGCACGGTGCCCTCAAAGCTCACAAGGAGGTACGCAGGGACCTGCTCAAGTATCTGTCCCCCAAGCCACGGGTCTGGCGTGGAGCCGAGCCCGCCTACCCGATGAGCGTGCGCGTCCCGGATCAGGTGCCCGCCGGGGAGCCGCTGACGGTACAGGCGGGGGTCGCCACGGCACGCGAAGGAGCGGACGAACTGGCCGTCCAGGCGCTGCTGAAGGGCCCGAACCGCTTCAAGGGGCAGCGCACGCTGCGCAATCTCGGCGACGGCCGCTACGGAGGCCGGTTCACGGACCTCGCCCCGGGGCCGTACAGCGTCACGGTGCACGCGGTGGCGGACGACGCGGACAGCGGGGTGACGGCGCTGGTCCTGGCCGGCTCGGCGGCCTGCCTGACAGCGCATGCCACCGACCTCCTCACGCCGGACGCCGCCCTGGGAAACTCGCCGCGGAACCAGCCGCTGATCCGGACACACGTGAGGCCCGTGCCCTCCTGCTCGCCGCCGCCCAGCGCGTCCACGACCTCGAGGACAGCGCCTCCGAACACGACTACGAGCAACAGCGCATCGCCCTCTGGCTGGCCACGATCGGCCTCGGCTCGGTCCTGTTGATCGGGGCCGTGCTGGACCACCGGGAGACGATGCTCCTCGGTGCGCTGGGAGGCTTCCTGTCCCCGGCCATCGGAGTGATGCGCTCGCAGGGGCCGTCGTCCTGGGGCGTGCTCGTCCTCGCACCCGTCGGCGGCGCGCTCGCCGCGGTCGGCGGCCTCCTGCTGGTCCGCATGCTCGCCGACCCCGACCTGAACGTCCTCGGCCAGGTGTTCCTGGAGAACTCCTGGGGCGCACCCGAGCGCCCGATCGCCCTGGCCATCGCCCTGCTGTTCGGCTTCTCCGGCACGCTGTTCTCCCGGCTCGCCCTCACGGCCACCGGGCAGCTGACAGGGGCCGCCCCGCCGACCCGCCCCGTCTGACGCCCGGAGAGTCAGAACCCCAGCCGCCGCAGCTGCTTCGGATCCCGCTGCCAGTCCTTCGCCACCTTCACATGCAGGTCGAGGAACACCGGCGTCCCCAGCAGCGCCTCGATCTGCTTGCGCGACTTGATGCCGACGTCCTTCAGCCGCTTGCCCTTGGGACCGATGATGATCCCCTTCTGGCTGGGACGCTCGATGAAGAGGTTGGCGTGAATGTCCAGGAGCGGCTTGTCCGCCGGACGGTCCTCGCGGGGGAGCATCTCCTCCACCACGACCGCGATGGAGTGGGGAAGCTCGTCGCGTACGCCCTCCAGGGCCGCCTCGCGGATCAGCTCGGCGATCATGACCTGCTCGGGCTCGTCCGTCAGGTCGCCCTCGGGGTAGAGGGCCGGGCCCTCCGGGAGGAGCGGGACCAGCAGGTCCGCCAGCAGGCTCACCTGCGTGTCCCCGACCGCCGACACCGGGACGATCTCCGCCCACTCGAAGCCCAGCTCCTTGCCCAGCTGGTCGATCGCGATCAGCTGCTCGGCGAGGGTCTTGGAGTCCACCAGGTCCGTCTTCGTGACGATCGCGACCTTGGGAGTCTTCCGGATACCCGCCAGCTCCTTGGCGATGAAGCGGTCGCCGGGACCCAGCTTCTCGTTCGCCGGCAGGCAGAAGCCGATCACGTCGACCTCCGCCCAGGTGGTGCGGACCACGTCGTTCAGCCGCTCACCCAGCAGCGTGCGCGGCTTGTGCAGACCCGGGGTGTCCACCAGGATCAGCTGCGCGTCCGGCCGGTGCACGATCCCCCGTACCGTGTGCCGCGTCGTCTGCGGCTGATTCGCCGTGATCGCCACCTTCTGCCCGACGAGAGCGTTCGTGAGGGTGGACTTGCCCGCGTTGGGGCGGCCGACGAAACAGGCGAAGCCCGCCCGGTGGGCGGCCTCCGGCGATTCCGACGACTCGGATGACTGGCTGCGAACGCTCATGGCGCCCATTCTCCCTGATCCACAGAGCCCCGCCGTACAACAGACCGACCGTGCCTCTCGCCGCGCGGAGCAGGAGCACACCGGCCCGGGCCTTACGAAGCGCGCCGAGACCGCATACGATCACGGGCGTCCTGGGCCACGGCGCCCGGCCACCGCCTCCCCTGTCCCTCCCCCACCCCAGAAGGTCAAGACCAGGCATGAAGCTCATCACCGCGATCGTCAAGCCGTACCGCCTGGACGAGGTCAAGACCGCCCTTCAGGAACTCGGCGTGCACGGCCTGACCGTGACCGAGGCCAGTGGCTACGGCCGTCAGCGCGGCCACACCGAGGTGTACCGCGGCGCCGAGTACCAGGTCGACCTCGTCCCCAAGGTCCGTATCGAGGTCGTCGTCGAGGACGCCGACTCGGACGCCGTCATCGACGCGATCGTCAAGGCCGCGCAGACGGGGAAGATCGGGGACGGGAAGGTGTGGGTACTGCCGGTGGAGACGGTCGTACGGGTGCGGACGGGCGAGCGCGGCCCCGACGCGCTCTGACCAGCAGTACGACACCCACGAGCAGCACGGCGAACAGCACCGCCGCCACCAGCCAGGGCAGCGCGAAGAAGGACGCGCTCGCCGACTCGCGGGTGTCCGGCGCGCTCGCCGTCAGCGTCACGTCGCCCCAGTCGAGCTGGGGCGCGCCGCGCCAGGGCTCGGTGAGCCGTACGCGCTGACGGGGCAGCAGCTCGTCGGGGATCCTCGACAGGTCGCGGGCGAGCAGCGTACGGCCGAACAGGCCCCGCGCCCGCAGCTCCACCCTCGGGTTGAGCGTGACGTTGCCCGTGTTGCGGAGGGTGTAGGAGATCGTCGCCGTGCTGTCGCCGAGGCCGGGGACGAGCGGCTGGTGGTGGGTGATGCGGACGTCCTCGACGGCGATCGCTGGGAGCGTGGGCCCGCCGACCCGGAGGTAGATGCGGGCTCCGACGGCCCGCTGCACGCCGAGGGCGAGGGAGCCGTCGCCGCGGTCGACGCGCTCGTCCAGGGCGACCAACGCGCCCGGATGGTCGCCGGGTTCGGCCTCCTCGGGCACGCGGAGCGTGAAGGGCACGGTGACCTTGCCGTGCGCGGGGACGGTGACGTGAGCGCGTGCGGGCTTGGCCCAGGCGCCCACGCCCCGCTGCTTCTCCTCGACGGTCCGTACCGCGAAGCCCCCGTCCCGCGCGGTGTTGTAGGCGTCGGCGGCGTAGAGGCGGAAGGTGAGCGGCTCGGCGGTTTTGTTGGCGACGACGACCTTGTCCTTCAGGGTCGTACCCGGGTCGGCGGAGAGGTAGAAGTACGGGCGCGCGGCGATCTGCGAGGCGGCGGGGTGGACGGACCAGCTGCCGTTGTCGGCGGCGTGCGCGGGTGTGGCCGGCATGGCCGGAAACAGGCTCAGGAAGCTGAGGAAGCTCAGGAAGAGGACGTACGGCTTGCGCATGGGTGCGGACCCCCACGGACGAAGGCGATCGAGGTCATGGCCGATCGAAGTCGTGACCGATCGAAGTCGTGACCGATCGAAGTCGTGACCGATCGAAGTCGTGGCCGATCGAGGTGGACGGGCGGGTGCGGACCGTGGGAACGGGCGCCCGTGCGGTCGGGCTCAGGTGAGCGTGAGGGTGAGGACTCCGGCGTACGAGCCCGGAGGCGTGAACGCCGGTACGTTCAGGGACAGCCCGGCATCCACGGTGAACTCACCACCGGTGAGCGTGCCGTTGGGTGCGGACGCGAGGGTGGCTCCCGAACTGCCCACGGAGCCGGGCGAACCGGCCTGGCAGGTACTCGGGCTGCCCGCCTTGGTGGTGCAGGCCGGGCTCCAGCTCAGCCTGCCCGCATCGATCTTGGCACCGGGGCCGGTGAAGTCGGTGACCTTGCCGGTGAGGGACCAACCCGCCGGCCCGCCGCGGAAGTCCTCGACGGTCACCGTCCGCAGAGCGCCCTCGGAGGCCCCGCCCTTGCCGAAGCCGACCGCCGACAGCTGTACGGCGTCCCCGGCCTGGGACATGGACAGCGTGCCGGCCCTTACCGTGGTGGTGAGCTTCTGACTGCCGTCCGGGACGGGCGTGTCGTCGACGACGACGTAGGCGGCGGGCCCGGCACCCTTTTCGGCGCTCCAGGCGCTCCCCTCGAACGCCACGACCCCGGTGGTCGTCTTGTCGTTGACGACGAGGGATCCGCTGAAGGCCCCTTGCCCGTCGGCGGTCACGGTGGCGGTGTCCGCGGTCTGGCCGTCTCCCGACCGCCCGGCCAGGGTGACGGCGGCACCTGGCGAGAAGTCGCTGCCGGTGACGGTGACGCTGTCACCGGGTTTCCCGGATGCCGAACTCAGCGAGATGGCCCGGGTGTTGCCCGGATTCCCGTCGGTCGCGGTGACGGTCTCGGACACGGGGGCGGGTGGGTTGGTGACCGTGCAGGGGGTGTCCAGCTCCAGGATGTAGCTGGTGTGGATGTTGTAGTCGCCGGGCGAGAGTGTGACGGCGCCGGGCGCGGTGACGGTGAAGGTGCCGGTCATCGAGAACGACGGGAAGGTGCCCCGGCCCGGCACGGGGGCGTTCTTCTTCGGCCCGGCGACGGTGACGTCACCGGTCTGCGCCCCGCCCAGGGTGACCTTGCCGGTGGGCGTCATGATGTCGGCCGGCAGGGCGAGGTCGGTGGGGTTGCTGGCGGCGGGCTCGACCACCGTGTAGGTCACGGTGACGGTGTCGCCGACCTTGGGGCTGGCGTTGTCCACCGTGATGTTCGCGGTGGTGGTGCCGTCGATGGGCGGGATGCCCGCGATCGGCGGCGGGATGCAGTGCGTGGCGAACTCCACGTCGGCGGACTGGGCCGACGCGGCGCCGGCCGGGGCGGCCAGCGTGCCGCCCACGGTCACCACGAGTGCGGTCGCCGCGAGCAGCGACGCCCAGCGGCGTCTTCGGATGGTGGATCCCATGTGTGCCCCCTCCTGAGGGATGCGGGCGCAGCGGCTCTTCTGCGCCGACAGGGGGCATTGATGTGCGGATTGCGTGAGAAGTCAATGGAGACGCGGAGATGAACTGATGGGCCGTCAGCTTCCGTGCGTGGAAAGGAATCAACGGCCCATCAGCGCCCAGTTGCTCAGTTGCTCAGTTGCTCAGTTGCTCAGTTCAGTCTCAGTCGAACACGAACGGGCCCGGCGACTGCGGTGCGGCCGCCGTGCAGGTGATGGTGATGCCGAAGACGGTCATCCGCAGGGAGCCGCCGTACGCCTCCAGGCTGTCACCGGAGGCCACGGTGCCGTCGAGCGGGCCGACCGTGACGGGGTCGCCGGCGGCCATGGCCGGGTTCTTCGTGCCGGTGAAGGCGGTGGTGCCGCCGCCCGACTTCACCAGGGTGAGCGTGGAGGCGATCGAGTCCTGCCCCAGGGCGATCGGCGCGGTGATGGCCGAGGAGGTGAGGGTCATGGTGGCGGCGGTGCCGTCCTGCGTCGCCGTCAGCGTGGCCTCGCCGCCGCCGAAGGTGCCGCAGTCGGCGGTGATCGTCGCGGTGTCCGGGGTGACGGCCGCGGCGGTGGGGGCGAGGGCGAGTCCGGCGACCGCGAGGGCGCCGACGGCGAGTGCCGCACCCGTTGTCATTCGCTTGTGTCTCATGGGATCCGATTACCTTCCCGAGTGGGGATTGCCATGTGGGGATGGACGGGAGAGGCAAGCTCCGGCGGACGAGTGCCTCGCGGGCGCGGTGCGGAACGCCGCACGAGGCATGAATCTGACGGTCCGTCGGAACTTCCGATTCCATTGATGCGCGAGTGGTGGGGGACGGCAAGGTGATTTCCGGCCGCCACCCACCTCCGCCCGACACCTCAAGGCAAGATCACGAAGCCGCACCTCCGCCGACTCGGAGGGGCGGAGTTTCAAGATGGGTGGGACGACGGCACCCGAGGAAGGCCCCCGCCACTCCAGAGGGCACGAAGGGACGCTGGTGCCGAAAAGGCCTACGGCGTTGTCGGTACCCCGGCGTACCCTTGAAATCGCCAGGCGGCCCACGTGGCGCGCGAGTCGTTTCGAGGAGGACGAGCAAGGCCTACAGAGCCGGCCCATGACTCAGACACCCACAGCTCACACACCCGCACAGGGACAGGCGAGAGCACAGTTCACCGTCCCCGCCCAGCACCCCATGGTGACCGTGCTGGGGTCCGGCGACTCCCTGCTGCGCGTGATCGAGAAGGCCTTCCCGGCAGCCGACATCCACGTCCGGGGCAACGAGATCAGCGTGGTCGGCGACCCAGTGGATGTCGCCCTCATTTCGCGCATGTTCGAAGAGATGATGCTGGTGCTCCGCACCGGGCAGCCGATGACGGAGGACGCAGTGGAACGCTCGATCGCCATGCTGAAGGCGAGCGAGAACGGGGAGAGCGACGGCCAGGAGACCCCGGCCGAGGTGCTCACGCAGAACATCCTGTCCTCGCGCGGCCGCACGATCCGCCCCAAGACCCTCAACCAGAAGCGGTACGTCGACGCGATCGACAAGCACACGATTGTCTTCGGTATCGGCCCCGCCGGTACCGGCAAGACCTACCTCGCTATGGCCAAGGCGGTGCAGGCTCTGCAGTCCAAGCAGGTCAACCGCATCATCCTCACCCGGCCGGCGGTGGAGGCGGGGGAGCGGCTGGGCTTCCTGCCCGGAA
This sequence comes from Streptomyces sp. NPDC002838, assembly GCF_040295365.1. NCBI lineage: Bacteria > Bacillati > Actinomycetota > Actinomycetes > Kitasatosporales > Streptomycetaceae > Streptomyces > Streptomyces sp. NPDC002838. The sequence goes on from NZ_JBEOVF010000038.1 coordinate 21,388, forward strand.
CGCTGTACGAGAAGATCGACCCGTATCTGCGGCCTCTTTACGACGCGCTGCACGACATGCTGGACCCGGACTCGATCCCGAGACTGATGGCGGCGGGGACGATCGAGGTCGCGCCGCTGGCGTATATGCGCGGGAGGGCGCAACCGATCTTCACAAATGTCCTCACTCCGGACGGCTGGCGCCCCATCGGCGACCTGCAGGTCGGTGATCTTGTCATTGGCTCAAACGGCGAGCCGACCCCGGTGCTCGGCGTCTACCCACAGGGCGAGAAGGACATCTACCGCGTCACCGCCCAGGACGGCGCCTGGACGCTTTGCTGCGGCGAACACTTGTGGACGGTCAGGACTCGCGCCGACGTGCGCCGTAACAAGCCGTGGCGGGTCCTGGAAACCCAGGAGATGATCGGCAACCTGCGTGCCGCACACGCTCGACGGTATGAACTGCCGATGCTCACGGCTCCGGTCTGCTACCCGAAGCGCGAGGTTCCTGTCGATCCGTACGCGCTGGGTCTGTTGCTGGGCGATGGATGCGTCTCCAAGGGCGGCGCGCCCTCGTTCGCTACAGCGGACCCGGAGCTGATCCCCGCCTTGGAGGCAGCGCTTCCGGGCATCAAAGCGCGGTCGCGAGGCGGCTACAACTACCTCGTCAACCGCCTCCCGATGCCGAGTGACGGCGAGGGTGGTGTCCTGACGCACCCGCTCAAGCAGGCGCTGCGCACCTTGGACCTGCTCGGCGGCAAGTCGTACTCGAAGTTCGTGCCCGATGACTACCTCTACAACTCGGCCGACGTCCGTCTTTCGGTACTCCAAGGATTGCTCGACACCGACGGTGATCCCGTCACGCAGAGGGACCGCACGTGCCGGGTCCAGTACACGACGACGTCGATCCTGCTCCGTGACGACGTGATCGCGCTCGTGCAGTCATTGGGCGGTGTCGCGTACAGCCGACGCAGGGCTGCCGAGGGCCGCACACCAGGCAGGATCAAGGGGAGGGATGTTCTCCATCACCGCGACGCCCACGTCATCGACATCCGCCTCCCCGAAGGCATAGAGCCCTTCCGCCTCCCCCGCAAGCGCGACAAGTACCACGCGGCCGGAGGCGACGGACGCCCGATGCGCTTCATCGACAGCATCGAGCCGGCAGGCAAGGAGGAAACCGTCTGCATCCAGGTGGCCGCCGAGGACTCGCTGTACGTCACCCAGGACTACCTGCTGACGCACAACACTCTCAATGACGCCTTCATCATCCTGGACGAGGCCCAGAACACCAGCCCCGAGCAGATGAAGATGTTCCTCACCCGCCTCGGCTTCGACTCGAAGATCGTGATCACGGGCGACGTGACGCAGGTAGACCTGCCGAACGGCACCAAGTCGGGTCTGCGCCAGGTCCAGGACATCCTGGAGGGCCTGGACGACGTCCACTTCTCCCGGCTGTCGTCCCACGATGTCGTACGGCACAAGCTGGTCGGCCGTATCGTCGACGCGTACGAGGAGTACGACAACAAGCACGGCACCCAGAACGGCACGCACAAGGGCCGGGGCAAGTCCGGGCACAAGGGGAAGTAGACCGAGCACCACCATGTCGATCGACGTCAACAACGAGTCCGGAACCGAGGTCGACGAGCAGGCGATCCTCGACATCGCCCGCTACGCGCTCGCGCGGATGCGCATCCACCCGCTCTCCGAGCTCTCGGTGATCGTCGTGGACGCTGACGCCATGGAGCAGCTGCACATCCAGTGGATGGACCTGCCCGGCCCGACCGATGTCATGTCCTTCCCCATGGACGAGCTGCGCCCGCCGTCCAAGGACGACGCCGAACCCCCGCAGGGGCTCCTCGGCGACATCGTGCTGTGCCCCGAGGTCGCCGCCAAGCAGGGGACGGAAGCGCCCACGCAGCATTCCATGGACGAGGAGCTCCAGCTCCTGACCGTCCATGGAGTGCTGCACCTGCTGGGTTACGACCACGAGGAGCCGGACGAGAAGGCCGAGATGTTCGGCCTCCAGGCGGCCATCGTGGACGGCTGGCGCGCGGAGAAGGGCCTGACCGGCCCGTCACCGGCCCCGACCGTGTCATGAGCCCCACCCTCGTCTCCGGCGCGATCGCCCTGGTCGTCGTCGCGTGGCTCGCCGCCTGCGCGGAGGCGGGCCTCGCGCGCGTCTCCAGCTTCCGCGCCGAGGAGGCCGTACGCACCGGCCGCCGGGGCAGCGCCAAGCTCGCCCAGGTCGCCGCCGACCCGACCCGCTACCTCAACGTGGCGCTGCTGGTCCGCGTGGCCTGCGAGATGGCGGCGGCCGCCCTCATCACCTACGCCTGTCTGCAGGAGTTCCCCGGCACCACCGAGGCCCTCCTGGTCGCGATCGGGGTCATGGTCCTGGTGTCGTACGTCGCGGTCGGTGTCTCCCCGCGCACCATCGGCCGCCAGCACCCGCTGAACACGGCGACGGCGGCCGCGTACATCCTGGTGCCGCTGGCCCGCGTCATGGGCCCGATCCCCTCCCTCCTGATCCTCATCGGCAACGCGCTGACCCCCGGCAAGGGCTTCCGCCGCGGCCCCTTCGCCTCCGAGGCGGAGCTGCGTGCGCTGGTCGACCTCGCCGAGGCCGAGTCCCTGATCGAGGACGAGGAGCGCCGCATGGTGCACTCGGTCTTCGAGCTGGGCGACACGCTCGTACGGGAGGTGATGGTCCCGAGGACCGACCTCGTCGTCATCGAGCGCTACAAGACCATCCGCCAGGCCCTCACCCTCGCCCTGCGCTCCGGCTTCTCCCGCATCCCGGTGACCGGAGAGAGCGAGGACGACGTCGTCGGGATCGTGTACCTGAAGGACTTGGTCCGCAAGACGCACATCAGCCGGGACGCGGAGTCCGAGCTGGTGTCGACGGCCATGCGCCCGGCGGCCTTCGTCCCCGACACCAAGAACGCCGGCGACCTGCTGCGCGAGATGCAGCAGGACCGCAACCACGTGGCCGTCGTCATCGACGAGTACGGCGGCACGGCCGGCATCGTCACCATCGAGGACATCCTCGAGGAGATCGTCGGCGAGATCACCGACGAGTACGACCGTGAGCTGCCGCCCGTGGAGGAACTCGGCGACGACCGCTACCGGGTCACCGCCCGCCTCGACATCACCGACCTCGGCGAGCTGTACGGCCTGGAGGAGTACGACGACGAGGACGTGGAGACGGTCGGCGGCCTGCTCGCCAAGGCCCTGGGCCGGGTCCCCATCGCCGGCGCCTCGTCGGCGGTCGGCCTGCCGGACGGCCGCGAGCTGCGCCTGACGGCGGAGGCCGCTGCGGGTCGCCGGAACAAGATCGTGACGGTGCTGGTGGAGCCGGTGGCCCTGGGGGATCCGCCGGAGGACGAGGACAAGGAGCCGGAGTGACCCCGCAGGAGCTGCGCGCGTTCTGCCTGTCCTTCAACGCGGCCGTGGAGGACTTCCCGTTCAATCCGGAGACCTCGGTCTTCAAGGTCCGGGGCAAGCTCTTCGCCCTCACGAACCTGGACGCCCGCCCGCTCACGATCAACCTCAAGTGCGACCCGGAGGACGCGATCCGCCTGCGCGGCGAGCACCCCGGCCTGATCATCCCCGGCTGGCACATGAACAAGCGCCACTGGAACACGGTGACGGCCGACGGCGACCTCCCGGACCGGCTGGTCCGGGAGCTCATCGAGGATTCGTACGACCTGGTGGTGGCGGGCCTGCCGAGGGCGGAGCGGCTCCGCCTCGACCGCCCGTGAACGACTCCGTGTAGGCAGCGAAGGCGTACGCCGCTTCGAGGCTTCCCGGGCGCGGCCCCGTCAGGGCCGGGTCTCGCGGCCGGTGCGTAGGCTCACGCCGACCAGTACCGCCGCCGCCAGGACGATCGCCGCGTCGAGGGCCAGCACCGTGTGGACGCCGGACATCAGGTCCGAGGACCTGGTGGCCCGCACGCCGAGGAGCGGGATGCCGATGGTGATCCCCACCTGCTGGGTCGAGGTGACCAGGCCGGTGGCCAGGTGGGGGTCGCGATCAGCGCGCCCATGCCGCTCGGCGTACCCCGACGACGAGGGGTACCAGGCGGTGCTGACGGACCTGAAGGCCGCCGGTACCAAGTTCTCCGAGCTTGTGGGAGCGGCGGACATCGAGGACGCCGGGCAGATCCGCAAGGAGCTCGACATCCGTTGGTCGGGCTGCTGCGCTGGACGAGGCGAACACGGCGGCGAAGCTGGAGTGGCTGTCGTCGGCGGAGGGGCGGCGCGGGGCGATGTACCCCGTGGCGGGGTGACGGGTACGGTTCTTCGTATGCTCAGGGCATGACCGACAGTGCGCTTGACCCTGAGGACCGCAAGATCGTCACCCTGGCCCGTTCTGCCCGGGCCCGCAATGGTGTGCCCGAGGGGGCTGCCGTGCGGGACGAGACGGGCCGTACGTATGTCGCCGGGACCGTTGCCCTCGAGTCGCTGCGGTTGAGCGCGCTGCGTACGGCGGTGGCGATGGCGGTTGCTTCGGGGGCGAAGTCGTTGGAGGCGGCGGCGGTGGTGACCGAGGCGGAGGGAGTCTCGGACGAGGACCGGGCCGCCGTACGGGATCTTGGTGGGCCGGGGACTCCGGTGCTGGTGGCCGGGCCGGACGGGGTTGTCCGTCTGACGGTCTCGGCGGGCTGAGGCCCTGGGGGCTCCGCCCCCAGGGCCTCGATCAGCCTTTTAGAGCCCTTCGTCCTCAGCCCCTGGACGGATTGGATGGCGCGGACCGTGGGCCGGCGTTGAGGGGGTGCCGCCCCGTGCCCTCACGCCGACCTCCGGAACCCGATCGTCGGCACCGCCCGCCTGAGCGGCCACGGCTGCGCCGTCTCCTCCTCCGGTACCAGCCCCGCCAGGAACGCGTACCGCCTCAGGGCCGCCGGATCCTGCCGGTCCAGCGACTGGACCTCGCGCCACCACGCCCCGATCTCGCACCAGCCCGGCGCCGACAGCGACCCCCCGAATTCCTGGACGGAGAGCGCGGCCGTCAGGCCCGCGAAGGCCAGGCGGTCTGCCAGCGGCCAGCCCGCCAGGGTGCCGGTGACGAAGCCCGCCACGAAGACGTCTCCCGCGCCGGTCGGGTCGAGGGCCTGGACGGCGATGGCCGGTACCGAGGCGGTCTCGCCGGTCCGCCGGTCCACCGCGTACGCGCCCTCCGCACCGAGGGTGACGACCGCGAGCGGTACGTGCTCGGTGAGCGCGTGTGCGGCCGCGCGGGGGCAGTCGGTTCCGGTGTACCGCATCGCCTCCTGCGCGTTCGGCAGGAAGGCCTCGCAGTGGGCGAGGTCGGCCAGACTCGCCAGGTCCCAGGCCCCGGTGTCGTCCCAGCCGACGTCGGCGAAGACACGGGCGCCCTTGCTCGCGGCCTGGGCGATCCAGGGGGCGCGTGTGCCGGGCGTGAGGGACGCGATGGCGGCACGCGCGCGTGGGGGGCAGTCCGGCGCGGGCTCCTCCGGGGGCGGTTCATGGCCGTGCGAGACCATCGTGCGCTCGCCCTCGTACGCCATGGAGACGGTGACCGGGGAGTGCCAGCCGGGGACCGTGCGGGACGGCGCGAGATCGATGCCCTCGCCGGTCTGCAGCGCGTCCCAGCAGTAGTCGCCGTAGTGGTCGTCGCCGAACGCGGCCGCCAGCGAGGTCCGCAGGCCGAGCCTCGCCAGCGCGGTCGCCATGTTGGCCACGCCGCCGGGGCTCGAGCCCATCCCGCGCGCCCAGGACTCGGTCCCGCGCACCGGGGCGGAGTCGAGCCCGGTGAAGATGATGTCGAGGAAGACGGTGCCCGTGAGATACACGTCCCAGGGCGGATCGTCCGGCGTGCGCAGGGCGGCCAGCGGGTCGACCTGGGGCCGGTTGCGGTGGTCCTCTCCGAGCGATGCGGTGGACGCGATCACGGTGCGCTCCCATGACGTGGTGCCGATCAGGCCAGTCTGCACCACACCACTGACAACAGTGCCGCGCTCATGCCCGAGCCGCACCTCGCATCAGCTCCCCGCAGGTCCCAGCGGGGATCCGGGCCGCGTGCGGCCCGGCGCTACCCCGCGGCTACCAGCGAGGGACCGACGGCGTGACCCACTCCGGGTCGGCGACCCGCATCGCCGCCGCGTCGTCGCGCTCGCGCAGCGAACCGTCGTCGTCGAGCCACCGCCGGTGCAGGAACTCCAGCTTGTCGCGGTCGAGTACGACGCCGAGGCCGGGCGCGTCGGAGACGGTGACCTTGCCGTCGTCGAAGGTCAGCCGCTCGATGAGGACGTCCTCCGGCTGCCAGGGGTAGTGGGAGTCGCAGGCGTGGTGGAGGTTCGGGACGGTGGACGCGACGTGCGTCATCGCGGCCAGACTGATCCCCAGGTGGGTGTTGGAGTGCATGGACACCCCGACGCCGAAGGTGCGGCAGATGGCGGCCAGTTGCTGCGTGTTGCGCAGCCCGCCCCAGTAGTGGTGGTCGGAGAGCACCACCTGGACGGCATCGCGCGTGAACGCCTCCTTGATCTCGGCGAAGGTCGTCACGCACATGTTGGTGGCGAGCGGCACGTCGGTGCCGGCGGCCACCTCGGCCATCGCGGGCGTGCCGAGCGCCGGGTCCTCCAGGTATTCGAGGACGTTCCCGAGCTCCTTGGCCACCTTCAGCGAAGTCTCCACACTCCAGGCCCCGTTGGGGTCCAGCCGCAGCGGGTGCCCGGGGAACGCCTCGGCCAGCGCCCGTACGGCCGCGATCTCCTCCTCCGGCGGGAAGACACCGCCCTTGAGCTTGAAGGAGGTGAAGCCGTACCGCTCCTTGAACTTCCGCGCCTGTTCGACGACCCCGGCCGGGTCGACGGCGGCACCCCAGTCGTCCTTCTCCGCCGCCACGCCCTGCGGGTGGTCGGCCCACTTGTAGAACAGGTACGCGCTGTACTCGACCGCGTCCCGCACCTTGCCGCCGAGCAGCGCGTGCACGGGCAGGCCGAGCGCCTTGCCGAGGGCGTCGAGGCAGGCGACCTCGAAGGCGGAGACGACGGACAGCCGCAGCTTGTCGGCGGTCTGGACGCCCCGCAGTCCGCCGACGTCGACCTGGCCGGAGACGCGGGAGTCGTCCACGGAGACCTCGTCGGCGATCACGAACAGGCCGTTCGGATCACTGACGTGACGTCCCTTGAGCTTCTCGGCGAACGGCCGGGCCAGCTCCAGGTACTTCGTGTCCCCGTACGTCTCCCCGACCCCCGTGATCCCGTCCGCGGTCACGACCTCCACGATCAGCCGGGGCGTGTACGGCTGGTGCACGCCCTGCGTGTTCAGCAGCGGCGGGTCGGCGACCAGGATCGGCGTCAGCCGTACGTCCGTAATGGCGAGGTTCACAGTGCGGCTCCTACGAGGTCGAGTCCGGTGGTCAGCAACAGCTTCAGGTCGGCCAGGTCGGCGGCCGACGGATCGGTGAGCGGGGCGCGCACGGGTCCCACCGGACGGCCGCGCAGCCGGGCCGCCGCCTTGACCAGCGACACGGCGTATCCGGGCACGCGGTCGCGGAGTTCGACGAGCGGTACGTAGAAGTCGCGCAGCAGCTTCTCGACCGTGCCGTCGTCGCCGTCGCGGAGTGCGGTGAAGAAGGCGGCCGCGATCTCGGGGGCGAAGGCGTGGACGGCGGAGGAGTAGGCGGGGACGCCGACGGTGGCGTAGGCACGGGCCTGGATCTCGGCGGTGGCGGCGCCGTTGAAGAACAGGAAGCCCTCGGGGGCGGCGAGTGTGAGTCGTTGCAGCCGATCCAGGTCGCTGTGGCCGTCCTTCAGGCCGATGACGGTCGGGATGGCGGCGACGCGCCTCAACGATGCGGCCGTGAAGGCGACTTGGCCGCGCTGGTAGGCGATGAGAGGCAGCCGGGTGCGAGCGGCGATCCGCTCCAGCTGGGCGACGAGCCCGTCCTGCGGGGCGGCGACCAGGTAGTGCGGCAGGACGAGCAGGGCGTCGGCGCCGGCCTCCTCGGCGATGCGCGCGAAGCGGACGGCCTGCGCCCAGCCGTACCCGGTCCCGGCGACGACGGGCAGGCGCCCGCCCGCCTCCTCGACGGCGATGGTCACGACCTGCCGGTACTCGTCCTCGTCCAGGGAGAAGAACTCGCCGGTGCCGCAGGCGGGGAAGACGGCGCCGGGGCCGGTGGCGATCCTGTCCGCCACGTGCGCGCGGAAGCCGTCCGGGTCGAGGGAGCCGTCGTCGTGGAAGCTGGTCAGCGGGAACGACAGCACACCGTTCGCCATCCCCTCCGCCAGCCGCCGCGCCACGGCGTCCGTATCGAGACTCACCTCTCACTCATCTCCCCATGTAGACATCATCCATGCATGAAGATGGAGATTAGATACGCGAACGAGACCCGTCAATGGCCCGCTCAGTGGGCGGGTGTCCCCGTTTACGATCGGCGCATGTCAGAGACAGGCGGCGTCCGCGAGGTGAAGTCCGCAGCACGCACGGTCGAGCTGCTGGAGCTGCTGGCCGCGCGCGGCGACCGTCCGGCGCGGTTGCAGGAGCTCGCGGACGAGCTGGGCGTGCCGCGCAGCTCGATGTACGCGCTGTTGCAGACACTGATCTCGCGGGGCTGGGTCCGCACGGACCTCACCGGCTCGCTGTACGGCATCGGCATCCACGCCCTGCTCACGGGCACGAGCTACCTCGACTCCGACCCGCGCGTGCGCGTCGTACGGCCGTATCTCGACGAGGCGTCCCAGGCGCTGGGCGAGACGATCCACATGGGGCGCCTCGATGGCCGGGACGTGGCGTATCTGGCGACGCGCGAGTCGCACGAGTACCTGCGGACGATCAGCCGGGTCGGGCGGCGGCTGCCGGCGCATGTGGGGGCGCTCGGCAAGGCGCTGCTGGCGGAGCGGGACGACGGCGAGCTGCCCGAGGGGCCGTACGAGGCGCTGACTCCCAACTCGCACACGAGCCGGGAGTCACTGGTGGCGGATCTGACGGAGGTGCGCGCGCGGGGTTACTCCGTCGACCGCGAGGAGGGCGTGCTCGGGATCGTCGGCTTCGGCTTCGCGTTGCGGTACGACACGCCTGCGCAGGACGCGATCAGTTGCTCGGTGCCGGTGGCTCGGCTGACGGCGGAGCATGAGGGGCGGATTGTCGCGGTGATGCGGGAGATCAGGGCGAAGATCGAGGCGACGGTGCCTTCGGGGGGTGGGGCGGTGCACTGGCGTTGACGCCGGTTTGCCGGGAGCCCGGCGTGAGGGCTGGGCGGGGGTGGGTCGCGCGGCCCGGCGCCGGCGGGGTGCCGCCCTTCTGCGGGTCGGGAGCCGCCCCAGCGGCACGACTGCCCGCGGCTGGAGCTACGGAGCTACCGGAACTCGTACGCCTCCACCTCGGCGAGGTACCTCCTTCGCCGCTCCTCGTCATGCTCCAGGAAGGACGCGACGAAGGAGTTGCGGGCCAGTTCGCGCAACCGCTCCTCGCTCAGCCCCAGCGCCTGCCGTACCGCATCGAAGTTGTCGCCCGCGTAGCCCCCGAAGTAGGCCGGGTCGTCGGAGTTGACCGTGCAGAGCAGCCCGGCGTCGAGCATGGCCGGCAGCGGGTGGTCGGCGAGGACGTCGACGGTGCGGAGCCGGACGTTCGACAGGGGGCACAGCGTCAGCGGGACCCGGTCCCGGACCAACCTGGCGACCAGCTCCGAGTCCTCCATGCACCGCAGCCCGTGGTCGATCCGCTCGACGCCGAGCACGTCCAGGGCCTCGGTGATGTACTCCGGCGGCCCCTCCTCACCGGCGTGCGCCACACGCCGCAGGCCCAGTGCGGCGGCGGCCTCGTACACCTCGCGGAACTTCACCGGTGGATGCCCGACCTCGGCCGAGTCGAGGCCGACACCGACGATCCGGTCGAGGTGGGGCCGGGCCGCGTCCAGGGTCTCCATGGCCGAGGCGGCGGACTCGTCACGCAGGAAGCACATGATCAGCTGGGTGGAGACGCCGTGCGCGGCCTCGCTGTTCCCCAGCGCCCGCCACAGCCCTTCCACGACCGTGCCCATGCCGACGCCCCGTGCGATGTGGGCCTGCGGGTCGAAGAAGATCTCCGCGTGCCGGACGCCCTGCGCGGCGGCGCGGGCGAGGTAGGCGTTCGCGAGGTCCTCGAAGTCCCGCTCGGTGCGCAGGACGGCCATGAGTTCGTAGTACAGGTTCAGGAAGGACTGGAGGTCCTCGAACCGGTACGCCTTGCGCAGCTCGTCGGTGTCGGCGTACGGCAGCTCGACGCCGTTGCGGGCGGCCAGTTCGAAGGCCAGCTCCGGCTCCAACGTGCCTTCGATATGGAGGTGCAATTCTGCTTTGGGGAGGGGCATCGAAGCATCGTACGGCCGTTTCACCGACGCTTCGGAACCGGCACCCTCAACAGATCGTGCGCGACGGTCAGCTCCCCCTCGAACCCGGCGGCCCGTGCCTGCCGCTCGAACTCGTCCGGCTCCGAGTAGCGCTGGCTGAAGTGGGTGAGCACGAGGTGCCGTACGCCGGCGTCCCGGGCGACGCGGGCCGCCTGAGCGGCCGTCAAGTGACCGTGCTCGATGGCCAGTTCGACGTCCTCGTCCAGGAACGTCGACTCGATGACGAGCATGTCGCAACCCTCGGCCAGCGCGTGCACGCCGTCGCACAGCCGGGTGTCCATGACGAACGCGAACCGCTGGCCGCGGCGCGTCTCGCTGACGTCGTGGAGAAAGACGCCGTCGAGTACGCCCTCCCGTTGGATCCGTCCGACGTCCGGGCCCTTGATGCCGTGCGCGGCGAGGCGGTCGGGCAGCATGCGGCGGCCGTCGGGCTCGATGAGGCGGTAGCCGTAGGACTCGACGGGGTGAGAGAGCTTGCGGGCCTCCAGGGTGTAGCCGCCGGTCTCGGCGATCACCCCGTCCGACGCCACCGGTGCCTCGACCATCTCGACCGTCTCGCGGTAGGCGGTGGCGTACCGCAGCCGGTTGAAGAAGCGCTGGCCGGACCTCGGATAGTGGGCGGTGACCTCGTGCGGGACCTTGTCGAGGTTGATGCGCTGGATGACGCCCGCGAGGCCCAGCGAGTGGTCGCCGTGGAAGTGCGTGACGCAGATCCGGTTCAGGTCGTGGGCGGCGACCCCGGCGCGCAGCATCTGGCGCTGCGTGCCCTCGCCGGGGTCGAACAGGATGCCCTCGCCGTCCCAGCGCAGCAGGTAGCCGTTGTGGTTGCGGTGCCGGGTCGGGACCTGGCTGGCGGTGCCGAGGACGACCAGTTCACGTACGGACACGACGAGTTACCCGGGGGGCCATTCCAGGCCACGGCCGCCGAGGACGTGCGCGTGGGCGTGCCAGATGGTCTGGCCGGCGCCGCTGCCGGTGTTGAAGATGGTGCGGTAGCTCTCCAGCTTCTCGTCGTCGGCGACGGCCTGGGTCTCTCGCAGGACGTCGGCGGCGAGCTCGGGGGCGCCGGTGGCGAGGGAGGCGGCGTTCTCGTAGTGCGCCTTGGGGATGACCAGGATGTGGGTGGGCGCCTGGGGGTTTATGTCCCGGAAGGCGACGGTCGTGTCCGACTCGCGGACGATCGTCGCCGGGACAGTGCCCGCGACGAGCTTGCAGAACAGGCAGTCGTCCTGTGGTTCCCCTGCCATGCGGTTCCCTCCAGGGGTTGAGCGGGATGATCGCGTGTGGGCATCGTATCGCCGCGGGGTGCGGGTGCTCCGTGGCTGGTCGCGCCCACGCGGCGGAGCCGCATGTCCGATACAGCCCCGCGCCCCTTAGGTGGGCAATCCGGGCGGTGTCTTCGCCGGACTGTCCTCCAACGCGGCCAACGCCAACCTCACAGCCTCGTCCAGCTGCGGATCCCGCCCCGCCCCATAGTCCTGAGGCCTCTGCACCACCTCGACATCCGGATCCACTCCGTGGTTCTCCACGCCCCACTCGTAACCCTCCAGCCAGAACGCGTACTTCGGCTGAGTGATCAGTGTCCCGTCGACCAGCCGGTACCGGCTGTCGATCCCGATCACCCCGCCCCACGTCCGCGTCCCCACCACCGGCCCGATCCCCAGCGCCTTGATCGCCGCGTTGACGATGTCCCCGTCGGAACCGGAGAACTCGTTGGCGACGGCGACGACGGGCCCGCGGGGAGCGTCCGCCGGATAGCTGTACGGCCGCATCCCGCGCGGCAGCGCCCAGCCGACGATCCGGCGGGCCAGCTTCTCGACGACCAGCTGGGAGGTGTGCCCGCCCCGGTTCTCGCGGACGTCCACGACCAGGCCCTCCCGGGCCACCTCTACGCGCAGGTCACGGTGGATCTGGGCCCAGCCGGGCGCCTGCATGTCCGGCACGTGCAGGTATCCCAGCCGTCCGCCGGACTTCTCGTGGACGTAGGCCCGCCGGTCCTCGACCCAGGCGTGGTACCGCAGCGGCTCCTCGTCGGCGGTCGGGACGACGACGGCGTGCCGTACCTCGCCCCCGCCGGCCGGCGAGATGGTCAGCTCGACCGGCTTGCCCGCCGTACCGACGAGGAGGGGGCCGGGGCCGGTCACCGGGTCGACCGGCACTCCGTTCACCGCCGCGATCGCGTCCCCGGCGCGCACCGCGACGCCGGGGGCGGCGAGCGGGGAGCGGGCGTCCGGGTCGGAGGTCTCGGTCGGCAGGATGCGGTCGATGCGCCACTGTGCCGATCCCTGCGGGCCGTCCTCGTGGCGGGAGATGTCCGCGCCGAGCAGTCCCTGCCGGGGTCCGCCGCCGTGTCCGCCGCGCGGGACGACGTAGGCGTGCGAGGTGCCGAGCTCACCCTGGACCTCCCAGAGGAGGTCGACGAGGTCGTCGTGGGTGGCGACGCGGTCCAGGACGGGGCGGTAGCGGTCGAGGACGCCGGTCCAGTCGACGCCGTTCATGTCCGGCCGCCAGAAGTGGTCCCGCATGACGCGGCCGGTCTCCTCGTACATCTGGCGCCACTCGGCCGCAGGGTCGACCGTCTGCCGGATCCGGCTGAGGTCGACGGTGATGTTCGTGTCGCTGTCGTCGTCGTTCGAGGCGCGCCGGTCGCTGGGCACGACCTTGAGCCGCCCGTCGGTCCACAGCAGGACCCGCTTGCCGTCGCCGCTGACCTGGAAGTGGTCGGCGTCGGCGGCGAGGTGCTCGATGCGCTGCTGGACGAGGTCGTAGCGCTCCAGCTCGGTCTGCGGGTCCGGGTCGTCCGGGGTGGCCCGGGAGGAGCCGAGGACACCGCGCACCGGATGCCGCAGCCACAGCACGCCGTCCTTCGCGGCCCGCAGGTTGGAGTAGCGGGCCGCCTCGACCGGGAACGGCACGATCCGGTCGGCGAGGCCTTCCAGGTCGACACGGGTGGCCGGGGCGCCCTCGCTGTCGGGGGTCTCGTCCTTGTCCGGCGCCTCGAAGGGGCGGCCGTGCCGCTGCGGGCCGAACGGCGAGGGCGTGGTCGCGGCCAGCGTGATCAGGTGCGGGCGGTCGCCGACGACGAAGGCCAGGTCGAAGACGTGCTCGTCGTAGACCGGGTCGAAGGAGCGGTTGGACAGGAAGGCGAGGTGCTTGCCGTCGAGGGTGAACGCCGGCGCGTAGTCCTGGAAGCGCAGCGGGGTCGCCTCGGTGACCGACAGGTCGGTGGTGTTGGCGAGCCGCAGCTGGCGCAGGGGCCGCGGGCCGGGGTGCGACCAGGCGAGCCAGGCGGAGTCGGGCGAGAAGACCAGCCCGGTGACGTCGCCCTCCTCGCTGCGGTCGACCTCGCGGACCTCGCCGGTCTCGCGTTCGACGAGGAGCACGCGTCCGTCGTGCGCGGCGACCGCGGCCCGGCTGCCGTCGGGCGCCATGGCCAGCCCGAGGACGCGGCCGAGCTGTCCGGCGGCGAGCCGGCGCGGGGTGGCGCCGGGGACGAGGCCGGTGGCGGGCGCGAACTCCAGGGCGTCGTCGCCCTCCGCGTCCGTCACCCACACCACCCACTCCTCGCCCTCCGCGCGGAAGGTGCGCGGGAGCCGGGCCCGTACGCCGGGTTCGGCGGCGAGTGCGCGGGCCGGTCCGGAGCGGTGGGTGACCCAGTGCACGGCACCCCGTACGGCGACGGCGCTGCCGCGTGCGGTGTGGTCGGGGGCGGCGGACCCGAACCAGCGGGAGGCGTTCACCTGGAAGGGCTGCCGGTCGGTGTGCTGTCCGCCGAGCCGGATGTCGAGCCGACGGGGTTCGGCGCCGTCGAGGTCGTCCAGGATCCACAGTTCACCGGCACTGGCGTAGACGACACGGGTGCCGTCGCCGGCCGCGTGCCGGGCGTAGAAGCCGTCGAGGGGGGTGTGCCGTCGTAGGTCGGACCCGTCCGCGAGGGAGGAGTACAGCGCGCCGACGCCCTCGTGGTCGGACAGGAAGGCGATCCGGTCCCCCGCCCACAGGGGGTACTCGAGGTTTCCGTCCAGCTCTTCGTGCAGCCGTACGAACTCGCCGGCACCCTCCCCGTCGCGGACGTCGCTGTCGATCCACAGCTTGCCCGCCGTACCGCCCCGGTACCGCTTCCACCACGCGGCCTCCCGGCCCATGGGCGCCGACAGCAGGACGGTCGCGGGGCCGTGGGCGACATGGCCGACGGGCCCGTACGGCAGGATCGTGGACGGTCCTCCGTCGAGCGGGACGGCGTGCGCCCAGCTGCGACGCAGGGTCGCCTGGCCGTAGGTGCTGATGGCGAGGACCTGTCCGTCCGGGGTCCAGTCGCGCACCTGGGTGCGGTTACTGCCCCAGTGCGTCAGGCGCTTGGCCGGGCCGCCGTCGACCGGGGCGATGTGCACCTCGGGTGCGCCGTCGCGGGTGGAGGTCCAGGCGACGGTCGTGCCGTCGGGCGAGATGCGGGGGTGGGTCACCGGCACGTTGTCCGCACTGACCCGCCAGGCCCGCCCGCCGTCCAGGGGCGCGAGCCACACGTCGTCCTCGGCGGTGAAGGCGACCAACTCGCCTCGCAGGTGCGGAAACCGGAGATACGAAGAAGACCCCGTCAATGCTGGCTGTGTCACCCGATCACCCTATGCACGCCCGGCGACCTGGGACAGGGGTTTGGATCACTTGCCCTCGGGCCAGCACTCGGGTGCCTTCTGGCAGTAGACGGTCTTGGTGACGGTCACCGTGACGGTCGGTCCGGGCTGCTGGGGGTTGTTGACGGGCGGGGTGGTCTTCGCGTCGCAGTTCCCCAGCCCCTCCACGTGGAACCACTGCTTGCCGTCGATCTTGGCGGTGAGGTCCCCGCGGACACACGCGCCGCTGACCGCACGGGTCACCTTGCCGGTGACGGTGATGTCCTTGCCGTCGTCCGTCTCGCCCTCGCAGTCGACCTCGGCGACGGCGTTCTCGGTCGCGGTCGGCGTCGAGGCGCCGTCCCCGTACGAGGCCGTGCAGTTGAGCCAGCGCACGGCGGCCTTCTGCCGTTCCAGCTCGTCCGTCACGGTCTGGTCGGTCGTGTACGCCACGGTCGCGGAGTTCAGCCCGCCCGGGTCACAGGCGACCGCTCCCCCCACCGTGAGCGCGGCAAAAGACACCGCGACCGCCACTCGCCGCCCACGCGGCCGACGCCAAATCCGCCTCAACGCCCCCATGCACGGCAGCCTGCCACCGTCGCGCTCGCCGCGGTAGAGCGCATACGGTCAGCCCACGCGCCGTTCTCCCGGGATCAGGACCAGCGGCCCGAGCGGCCGAGGAGCAGGGCGGCCGCCGCGGTCCCGGCGGTCGACGTGCGCAGCACGGTGCGCCCCAGCCGGTAGGCCTTCGCGCCCGCCTCCTCGAACAGCGCCAACTCCTCGGGGGAGACGCCGCCTTCGGGACCGACGACGAGCACGATCTCGCCGCGGTCGGGCAGTTCGGCGGTGGCCAGGGTTTCTTCCCCGCTCTCATGGAGTACGGCGGCGAAGTCGGCTTTGGCGAGAAGTGCGGCAACCTCTTTGGCCGTCGCCGCGTCCGCGACCTCCGGGAAGCGGACCCGGCGGGACTGCTTGCCGGCCTCGCGGGCCGTGGCTCGCCACTTGGCGAGCGCCTTCTGGCCGCGGTCGCCCTTCCACTGGGTGATGCAGCGGGCGGCGGCCCACGGCACGATCGCGTCGACGCCCGTCTCGGTCATCGTCTCGACGGCCAGCTCGCCGCGGTCGCCCTTGGGGAGAGCCTGGACGACGGTGATGCGGGGCGACTCCGGGGGTTCCTCGGACACACCGGTCATGTGGACGATCAGCCGGTCCTTGCCCTCGGCGCCGACCACCTCGCACTCGGCCCAGCGCCCGGCGCCGTCGGTGAGGACGACGGTCTCCCCCGGCCGCAGCCGCTTGACGGACACGGCGTGCCGTCCCTCGGGGCCGTCGAGGACGTACTGTCCGGCTCCGCCCGCGCGGAAGTGCTCGACGACGAACACCGGTGCGGTCATCAGACGCTCCCCGGCTGGGGAAACGCCAGCAACGCCGTCCTGGCGGCGGCGAGTTCACCGGCCAGGACCTCCACCAACTGCCCCGCCGGCAGTTCGCGGGCCATACGGTGCCCCTGTCCCGCCCACAGCGCCATGCCCTGCGCGTCGCCCGCCTTGGCGGCCGCCTTGCGCAGCGGTGAGGTGAGGTGGTGGATCTCGGGGTAGGCGGCGGGCGCGTACGGGCCGTGCTCGCGCAGGAACCGGTTGACCAGGCCGCGGGCCGGGCGGCCGGAGAAGGCGCGGGTCAACTCCGTACGGACGTACAGGGGGTTGGTCAGCGCCTGCTTGTGCGCGGCGTTCGCGCCGGACTCGGGCGTGGCGAGGAACGCCGTGCCGAGCTGGGCCGCGCTCGCGCCCGCGGCGAGGGCGGCGGCGATCTGGCTGCCGCGCATGATGCCGCCGGCGGCGACGATCGGGATGCGGACGGTCTCGCGGATCTGGGCGATCAGGGAGAGGAGTCCGATGCCGGAACCGTCGTTCTCCGGGATGTCACGGTGGGTGCCCTGGTGGCCGCCGGCCTCCACGCCCTGCGCGATCACCGCGTCGGCGCCCGCCTGCTCGACGGCGAAGGCCTCCTCCGCGGTGGTCGCGGTGACCAGGGTGAAGGTGCCGGCCCGGCGCAGCGAGTCCAGCACGTCACGGCTCGGCACGCCGAAGTGGAAGGAGACCACCGGCACCGGGTTGTCGAGCAGGACGGCGAGCTTGGCGTCGTAGCCGTCGTCGCGGCCGCTCTCGGGGTCGCCGAGCTCGGTCTCGTACCAGGCGGCCTCGCCGGCCAGCTGGTGGGCGTAGACGTCGACGGCGGCGGCAGAAGGGGGCGCGGCCGTAGCCGCTCCAGTGGAGCCGGTGCTTGCACCGGGGTACTCGGGCTGCGGCATGAAGACGTTCACGCCGAACGGGCGGGCCGTGAGGCTCCGCAACTGCTTGATCTCCTGGTACAGGCCGTCGGCCGTCTTGTACCCGGCAGCGAGGAACCCCAGCCCGCCGGCCTCGCACACGGCCGCGGCGAGCTTCGGCACGGAGACGCCGCCCGCCATGGGGGCCTGCACGATCGGATGAGGGAAGAGATCGGTCAGTGCGGAGGACATGACGGCATGTTGTCACGTACTCCGAACAAGTCCGAATCGAACCTTCCCTTTGGCATACGCCACCTGGGGCGCTGCATCCATCAGCGGCTCCGCCGCGGGCGGCCGCCCGCGGCCACCCCGTCAGCGCCCGTTGAACGCGTCCTTCAACCGCGAGAACAACCCTTGCTGCCCCGGCTGGAACTGCCCCTGCGGCCGCTCCTCGCCCCGCAGCTTGGCCAGCTCGCGGAGCAACCGCTCCTGCTCGGGGTCGAGCTTGCTCGGGGTCTGGACCTCGACGTGGACGATCAGGTCGCCCCGGCCGCCGCCCCGCAGATGCGTGACGCCCCGGCCGTGCAGCGGGATCGACTGGCCGGACTGGGTGCCGGGCCGGATGTCGACCTCCTCCAGGCCGTCCAGCGTCTCCAGCGGGACCTTCGTGCCGAGGGAGGCCGCGGTCATCGGGAGCGTGACCGTGCAGTGCAGATCGTCGCCGCGCCGCTGGAACTGCGAGTGCGGCAGCTCGTGGATCTCGACGTACAGGTCACCGGCGGGGCCGCCGCCGGGGCCGACCTCGCCCTCGCCGGCCAGCTGGATGCGGGTGCCGTTGTCGACACCGGCGGGGATCTTGACCGTGAGCGTACGGCGGGACCGTACGCGCCCGTCGCCCGCGCACTCCGGGCACGGAGTGGGCACCACGGTGCCGAAGCCCTGGCACTGCGGGCAGGGACGCGAGGTCATGACCTGGCCCAGGAAGGACCGCGTCACCTGCGACACCTCACCGCGGCCGCGGCACATGTCACAGGTCTGCGCGGAGGTCCCCGGCGCCGCGCCCTCACCACTACAGGTGGAGCAGACGATCGCCGTGTCGACCTGGATGTCCTTCGTCGTACCGAAGGCCGCCTCGTCGAGCTCGATCTCCAGCCGGATCATCGCGTCCTGGCCGCGCCGGGTGCGCGAGCGCGGACCCCGCTGGGACGCCGTACCGAAGAAGGCGTCCATGATGTCGGAGAAGTTCCCGAAGCCACCGGCCCCGAAGCCGCCCGCGCCGGCGCCGGCCGCCTGCGAGAGCGGGTCGCCGCCGAGGTCGTAGACCTGCTTCTTCTGCGGGTCCGACAGCACCTCGTAAGCGGCGTTGATCTCCTTGAACCGCTCCTGGGTCTTCGGATCGGGGTTGACGTCCGGGTGCAGCTCGCGTGCGAGCCGCCGGAAGGCCTTCTTGATCTCTTCCTGCGACGCGTCGCGACGCACGCCGAGAACGGCGTAATAGTCCGTGGCCACTTACGACTCCGCCAGGATCTGTCCGACGTACCGTGCCACTGCGCGTACCGCTCCCATCGTTCCCGGGTAATCCATGCGGGTCGGTCCGACCACGCCGAGCTTGGCGACTGCCTCGTTGCCCGAACCGTAGCCGACCGACACCACTGACGTGGAGTTGAGTCCCTCGTAGGCGTTCTCGTGACCGATGCGTACGGTCATGCCCGAATCCCCCGCCTCGCCAAGGAGTTTGAGGAGCACGACCTGCTCCTCCAGGGCCTCCAGGACGGGCCGGATGGTGAGGGGAAAGTCATGTGCGAAGCGGGTCAGATTGGCGGTGCCGCCGATCATCAGCCGCTCTTCGTTCTCCTCGACGAGCGTCTCCAGCAGGGTGGAGAGGACGGTCGAGACCGTGCCGCGGTCCTCTGTGTCGAAGCCTTCGGGAAGGTCCTCGACGAGCCTTGGCACATCGGTGAAGCGCCGCCCCGCGACCCTGCTGTTGAGCCGGGCCCGCAGATCGGCCAGGGAGGCCTCGCCGAACGGCGCCGGGCAGTCGATCATCCGTTGCTCGACCCGCCCCGTGTCCGTGATCAGCACGAGCATCACGCGCGCGGGAGCGAGCGAGAGCAGCTCGACGTGCCGGACGGTGGACCGGGTGAGCGACGGGTACTGCACGACGGCGACCTGCCGCGTGAGCTGCGCGAGCAGCCGTACGGTCCGTGCCACCACGTCATCGAGGTCGACGGCGCCGTCGAGGAAGTTCTGGATCGCGCGCCGCTCGGGCGGACTCATCGGCTTGACGCCGGCGAGCTTGTCGACGAAGAGCCGGTAGCCCTTGTCCGTCGGGATCCGCCCGGCGCTGGTGTGCGGCTGGGCGATGTACCCCTCGTCCTCCAGGGCGGCCATGTCGTTGCGCACGGTCGCCGGGGACACGCCGAGGCTGTGCCGCTCGGTGAGTGCCTTGGATCCGACGGGCTCCTCGGTGCCGACATAGTCCTGGACGATGGCGCGCAGCACCTGAAGCCGTCGTTCACTCAGCATCGCGCACACCTCCAGAAGTCGTCCCCTCGGCACCTGGCCTGGCACTCTTCACAGCCGAGTGCCAACGTTCCCCGGCCCAGTGTACGGCCGTGGGGTACGCCCCGGGCAAGGCCGGTCCTGCGATGCCGTGCCTGGACGTGCTGTCTTGGCTAGCGTCGCGGTATGAGCGTGACTTGGGAAGAGCTGGGGTGGGAGCGGATGGCGGCCGGGGTGGGCCGGTGCCGGCTTCCCGGCTGGGACTGCACGGTGGGGCTGGTCGTCGGGGAGGGCACGGCCTTGCTGATCGACGCCGGGTCGAGCCTCGGGGAGGGCGCGCGGCTGCGGGCGCAGGCGGAGGCGTTCACCGGTCACCGTGTGACTCATCTCGCGCTCACTCACCCCCATTTCGATCACGTCTTCGGGGCGGCGGCGTTCGCGGGGGCGGAGGTGTTCGGCGCGGTGGGCATCGACACGGTGTTCACCGCCCGGCACGCGCGCGAGGAGCTGCGCGCGGACGCGGTACGCAATGGGCTGGAGGCCGATTCGGCGGACGAGGCGATCGACGCACTCGTCCCACCTCGCCATCACGTCTCCGGCGAGTGGACCCTCGACCTGGGCGGCGGCCGCCAGGTCCTGCTGGCGAACGTAGGCCCTGGCCACACGGCCCACGACCTCGCGGTCCTGGTACCGGGCTCGCCCGAGGTCGTCTTCTGCGGCGACCTGGTCGAGGAGTCCGGGGAGCCGCAGGCGGGCGCCGACGCCGTACCGTCGCACTGGCCGGCCGCGCTGGACCGGCTGCTGGACCTGGGCGGCGAGGACGCGCTGTACGTGCCCGGTCACGGAGCGGTGGTGGACGCGGCGTTCGTAAGGGCGCAGCGGGACGCGTTGGCGACGCGTTTCGGCGTGTCGTAAGCACTCTCCGGTCACTTCTCCTATCGTCACCCGAATGCGCCAGTACTCCGCCGATCTGACTCCTCCCTGGAAGAAGCCGCAGCCCGTCCCCGAGGTCCCGGCGGAGCCCGGCCTGGTGGTGGAGGAGCCCGGCACCGGCTTCTGCGGCGCGGTGATCCGCTGCGAGGCGGGCACGGTCACCCTGGAGGACCGCTTCGGCAAGCACCGCGTGTTCCCGTTGGAGCCGCGGGGCTTCCTGCTGGAGGGCCGGGTGGTGACGCTCGTACGGCCATCGGCGGGGCCGGTACGACCGACCCGAACGGCCTCCGGTTCGGTCGCCGTCCCCGGCGCACGCGCACGCGTGGCCCGCGCCGGGCGCATCTACGTCGAGGGCCGGCACGACGCCGAACTGGTCGAGAAGGTGTGGGGCGACGACCTGCGCATCGAGGGCGTGGTCGTGGAGTACCTGGAGGGCGTGGACGACCTGCCGTCGATCGTGGCCGATTTCGCACCGGGTCCGGATGCGCGGTTGGGCGTCCTGGTGGACCACTTGGTGCCGGGCACGAAGGAGTGGCGCATCGCGGAGGCGGTGACGAGCGAGCACGCGCTGGTGGTGGGCCACCCGTACATCGACATCTGGGAGGCGGTGAAGCCGTCGTCCCTGGGGATTCCCGGGTGGCCCCGGGTGCCGCGCGGGCAGGACTGGAAGACGGGGGTGTGCCGGGCGCTGGGATGGCCGGAAAACACCGGGGCGGCTTGGCAGGGGATTCTGGGGCGGGTGGGGTCTTACAAGGACCTGGAGCCGGAGTTGTTGGGGCGGGTGGAGGAGCTGATCGACTTTGTTACGGATAGCGGTGGGGCCTGACCCCGGGGAACACGCCGAACTCACTCGTGTCCAGTTCGAGCCCCAGGATCTCCAACGGCAGTGGATCACTGAACTTGGTGATCTCCTGGCTCCGGTAGTCGGCGTCTTCGCCCTCTCCGGCGGGCTTCGTCAACAGGACGCAGTGCCCCATGATCGGGTCGACGATGAGGTAGGCAGGTACCTTCCCCGCAGCGTAGATCGACCGTTTGACCACGTAGTCCTGGTGGACGCTGGACTTGGACACGACCTCGACAACCATCGTGACCAGCTGACACGGCAACAAGCGCCCCGAGGCGGGCACGACATCGCGTTCCAAGACCACCAAGTCCGGTACCGGCTCGCTGGCCTCGTCGACGATGTCGACATCCTGGGTCTGGAGGCGACTCCAGCGCTGCCGCGGGATCTGGTCCTGCACATCGGCGACGATCCTGTTGTGCACGATGTCGGGGCTGGCCATCATCACGATTACCCCCCGGAGAAGCTCGACCTTGATGCCCTCGGGAGGCTCAAGCTCCTCGAAGTACTTGGTCATCCCACGCTCGTCCACAGCGGTCATCTCCGTGGCCCTCCACATCCGCCGCGTACTTTGACGGCGGCCTACGAGCCAGGTTAGGGGCCGAACCGACGTTCCGCACCGATTCACTCGCCGGAGTGATCAGTCCACCAGATCCCTGACCACCGCATCCGCCAACAACCGCCCCCGCAACGTCAGCACCGCACGCCCCTCTCCGTACGGCCCCTCCTCAAGCAACCCATCCCCCAGCGCCCGCCGCGAAGCCGCAAGCCCCTCCGCCCGCAGCAACTCCAACGGCACCCCCTCCCGAAGCCGCAGCTCCAGCAGAATCCGCTCCACCCGGCGGTCCTCCTCCGACAGCAGCTCCCGCCCCGCCCCCGGCGACCGCCCCGCAGCCAGCGCCGCCGCATACGCCCCCGGATGCTTCACGTTCCACCACCGCACCCCGCCCACATGGCTGTGCGCACCCGGCCCCGCTCCCCACCAGTCGGCGCCCCGCCAGTACAGCTCGTTGTGCAGGCAGCGGCCCGCGTCCGAGGTCGCCCAGTTCGACACCTCGTACCAGTCGAAACCGGCCGCCGACAGCGTCTCCTCCGCGATCAGATACCGGTCCGCGTGCACGTCGTCATCCGTCATGGGGACCTGGCCCCGCCGGATCCGCCGCGCCAGCTGCGTACCCTCCTCGACGATCAGCGCGTACGCCGAGACGTGGTCCGGCCCGGCGCCCAGCGCCGCCTCCAGCGACGCCCGCCAGTCCTCGTCCGACTCCCCCGGCGTGCCGTAGATCAGGTCCAGATTCACGTGCTCGAAGCCCGCCGCCCGCGCCTCCGCCACGCACGCCTCCGGACGCCCCGGCGTGTGCGTGCGGTCCAGGACCTTCAGCACATGCTGCTTCGCGCTCTGCATGCCGAAGGAGATCCGGTTGAAGCCGCCCTGCCGGAGCGTGGCCAGATATGCCGGGTCCACCGACTCCGGGTTCGCCTCCGTCGTGACCTCCGCGTCCGCCGCCAGCCCGAACTCGTCACGGATCGCCCCCAGCATCCGTACGAGATCGCCCGCGGCCAGCAGTGTGGGCGTACCGCCGCCCACGAACACCGTGCGCACGGGGCGCGGGTCGTCGCCGAGGGCCTTGCGGGCCAGGCGGATCTCGTCGATCAGAGTGTCCGCGTAGTTGTCGCGGGAGGCGAGGACCCCGCCCGTGCCGCGCAGCTCGGTCGCCGTGTAGGTGTTGAAGTCGCAGTAGCCGCAGCGGGTCGCGCAGTACGGGACGTGCAGGTAGAAGCCGAGCGGGCGGTCGGCGGCCCCGGCGAGCGCGGACGCGGGGAGGGCGCCGTCGTCGGGGACGGGTTCGCCGTCGGGGAGTGCGGAAGGCATGCCTTCATTGTCCAGCACCCACCATGGTTACTCCGCCTGCAGGACCAGCAGCGCCAGGTCGTCCTCCGGCGGCCGCACCCCGAACTCGTGCACCAGCCGCTTGATGCGCTCCGCGATCAGCTCCGCGTCCAGCCCCGCGCACCCCTCCAGCGCCGCCGCGAGCCCGTCCTCGTCGTCGAACTGGCGTGAGCCGCTGCGTCGCTCGGTCACCCCGTCCGTCACACACAGCAGGCTGTCACCGGACCGCAGCTCGAAGGTCTCGCTGGTGTACGTCGCGTCCTCGATGACCCCGAGGAGGGTCTGCGGGCGGGCGGCCGTACGGACCTCGCCGCCCGCCCCGAGGAGCAGTGGCAGGGGATGCCCGGCGGAGGCGAGGGTGCAGCGCACGCCGCCGTCGAAGGGGGCCAGCTCGCCGTAGAGGAGGGAGAGGAAGCGGGTCTGCGGGCCGTCCCCGGAGGCCGTCGGCCGGCCGCCCGCGGAGGCCAGTGCGCGTGCGGCGGCGTCCGCGGCCTCCGTCGCGTCGTCGAGGAGCAGCTGGTTGAGGCGGTCGAGGACGTCGGCGACGCGGTAGCCCTCGCGGGCCAGCAGCCGCAGCCAGGGCCGGGCGAGGCCGATCACCACGGCGGCCTCGGGTCCCTTGCCCTGGACGTCGCCCACGGCGAAGCACCAGCGGCCGTCGCCGGCCGGGAAGAGGTCGTAGAAGTCGCCGCTGGGCCCGCCCTTGTCGCACGGCTCGTAGACCAGGGCGCTGCGCATCCCGGGGATCTCGGCGACCGCGCCGGGCAGCAGTCCGCGCTGCAGTACGGCGCTGATGGTGGCCTGCCGCGCGTACTGGCGGGCGGCGCCGATGGCGAGCGCGACCCGGCGGCTGAGGTCCTCCACGAGCCCGGTGATCTCGTCGGGGAACCGGTCGGGTCCGGACCGTCCGATGACCAGCGTGCCGAGCGGGCGGCCGCCGGCCGTCAGCCGGTAGGCGAGCGCGCAGCCGTACGTGCCGTGCGGGCCCAGCGCCTCGCCGGGCCAGGGGAAGGGGGCGGGTCCGGACCGTAACGTGTCGAGCGGGTGCGGCCGCTCCTTCTCCAGGGCCCGGCGCAGCTCCTCGATCCGGTTCTCGCTGCTGTGCCAGACCCGGGAGAGCCGCGGCCCGGTGCCGCCGGCCCCGTCGGCCGCCCAACCGCCGCGGCCCGTGACCTCGTCCTCCAGCCACACCGCGCACCAGTCGGCCAGCCGGGGCACGATCAGCTGTCCGGCGAGAGCGGCCACCAGGTTCTCGTCGAGCTGCCCGGCGAGCAGGTCTGAGGCCTCGGCGAGGAAGGACAGGGCGCCGCGGCCGAGCCAGTCCCGGTCGCGCTCGGCACGATGGGGGTACCCCCGCTCGGGCACGGTCGGGAGTGGGGGCGGCTCGGGGGCGAGTATCTCGGCGACGCGCAGCCCGCGCTCGAGGGCGCGCTCCCCCGCATACGCCTGGATCCCGTCGGCGGCCTCCTTGCCCTCGGCGGGCAGCCGTGCCCACACCGTCTTGGCGCCGGTGCGGTAGGTGATGCCCCAGGACTCGGCGAGCGCGGCGACGAGCCGCAGGCCGCGCCCGTACTCCGGGGTGTCGTACGGCGGCTCGGCGGGGCCGTCGCGCGGGGCGCGTGAGGGGTGGTGGTCCAGGACCTCGACGACGAGGGCGCCGGTCTCCGGCTCCAGCCGGCAGCCCAGCTCGACGTCGGTGCCCGCGTGCACGATGGCGTTGGTGACGAGTTCGCTGACCACGAGCAGGGCGTCGTCGGCCAGGCGGTCGGTGAGGTGCTCGGCTCCGGGCAGGCCGCGTTGGGCCCACTCGGCGAGCGTGGCGCGCAGGAGTGCGCGGGCGGCGCCGGGCGCGAAAGGGCTTCCGGGCAGGGTCGCGTGCGCCTCGGCGCGTGGGTGTGCGTCGGCGCGTGGTGGTACGTCGGCGCGGGCGTGCGCCTCGGCGTGCGCGGGCAGGTCCGCGGGCACGTCGGCGCAGGCGCGCGCGGGCGCGTCGGCCTGTTGCTGCGCCTCGGCGGGCGGGCGCGCGCCCCCCGGCCCAGGCGCACCAGAGGCACGGGAAACGGTCTCCCGTTGCGTCGGAATGGGCCCCATGGACAGCTCCCCGAGCGGTTCGTACGAATACGCCTCAGTCGATGCCGACAGAGTGACAGACTGGCCCCGCCCATAAGCGCCGAGTTACCGAAGTGGGCCGCCATGAGTGAGAACAGTGCTACGCGTGTGCTCGAAGACGGACAGAAAGACGGTCAGATTCGAGCATCCGATCTGCGTCCCCTGCTCGCCGCGATGACCGCCGCCCGGGACGGCGACTTCTCGAAGGTGCCGGAGACGGGCCACGGGATGGTGGCCGAACTGACCGCTGTCTTCAACCAGATCATGGACCGCAGCACCCACTTCAACACCGAAGTACAGCGTGTCAAGCGGGAGTTGGTACGGCACGGCCGCCTCGACGAACGGCTCTCGGCGAGCCCGGGCCAGGGCGCGTGGACGTCCCGGGTCAACGATGTGAACCAGGTGCTCGACGCCCTGGTGGCCCCGGCGGCCAACGCGACCCGCGTGCTGGACGCGGTGGCCGGCGGCGATCTGACCCAGCGGGTCGATCTGCACGACGGCAGCAGGCAGTTACGCGGCGACCTGCGGCGTCTGGGCCGGGCCGTGAACAAGATGGTGGACCAGCTGTCCCTGTTCACGGGTGAGGTGACCCGGGTCGCCCGCGAGGTCGGCACCGAGGGGCGGCTCGGCGGCCGGGCCAAGGTGCGGGGCCTTTCGGGCAGCTGGCGGGACGTGACCGAGGCGGTCAACACGATGGCGTCCCGGCTGACGGCCCAGGTGCGCGACATCGCCCTGGTGACCACGGCGGTGGCCCGCGGCGATCTGACCCGCACGGTCACGGTCGAGGCGACCGGCGAGCTGCTCGAACTGAAGCTGACGGTCAACACGATGGTGGACCAGCTGTCCGCCTTCGCCGACGAGGTGACGCGGGTCGCCCGCGAGGTCGGTACGGAAGGTCAGCTGGGCGGCCGGGCCCAGGTGAGAGGCGTCTCCGGCGTCTGGAAAGACCTCACCGACAACGTCAACTTCATGGCCTCGAACCTGACCTCGCAGGTCCGCAACATCGCCCAGGTAACCACGGCCGTCGCCAACGGCGACCTGAGCCAGAAGATCACGGTCGACGCCCAGGGCGAGATCCTGGAGCTGAAGTCCACCATCAACACGATGGTCGACCAGCTGTCCGCCTTCGCCGACGAGGTCACCCGCGTCGCCCGCGAAGTCGGCACCGAAGGCAACCTCGGCGGCCGGGCCCAGGTGAGAGGCGTCTCCGGCGTCTGGAAAGACCTCACCGACAACGTCAACTTCATGGCGGACAACCTGACGTCGCAGGTCCGCAACATCGCCCTCGTCTCCACCGCCGTAGCCCAGGGCGACCTCGGCAAGAAGATCACGGTGGAGGCGAAGGGCGAGATCCTGGAGCTGAAGTCCACCATCAACACGATGGTCGACCAGCTCTCCGCCTTCGCCGACGAGGTCACCCGCGTGGCCCGCGAGGTCGGCACCGAAGGCAACCTCGGCGGTCAGGCCCAGGTCCGTGGCGTCTCCGGCGTCTGGAAGGACTTGACCGACAACGTCAACTTCATGGCGCTGAATCTCACTTCTCAGGTACGGAACATCGCTCAGGTGACGACCGCCGTCGCCAACGGCGATTTGTCCAAAAAGATCACGGTCGACGCCCGCGGCGAGATCCTCGAACTCAAGGACACCGTCAACACGATGGTCGAGCAGTTGCGCGCCTTCGCCGACGAGGTGACACGCGTGGCCCGCGAGGTCGGCACCGACGGCCGGCTCGGCGGCCGGGCCCAGGTGCTGGGCGTCTCCGGGGTCTGGCGGGACCTGACGGACAACGTCAACTACATGGCCGACAACCTCACCTCGCAGGTCCGCAACATCGCCCAGGTGACCACGGCCGTCGCCAACGGCGATCTCTCCAAGAAGATCGACGTGGACGCCCGCGGCGAGATCCTGGAGCTGAAGACGGCCATCAACACGATGGTGGACACGCTGTCGTCGTTCTCCTCCGAGGTCACCCGCGTGGCCCGCGAGGTGGGCTCCGAGGGCCAACTCGGCGGCCAGGCGCGGGTCGAGGGCGTGTACGGCACCTGGAAGCGCCTGACGACGAACGTGAACGAGCTCGCCTCCAACCTGACCACCCAGGTCCGCGCGATCGCCGAGGTCGCCTCCGCCGTGGCCCAGGGCGACATGTCCCGCTCCATCACGGTGGAGACGCAGGGCGAGGTCGCCGAGCTGAAGGACAACATCAACCTGATGGTGGCCAACCTCCGCGAGACGACCCGCGCGAAGGACTGGCTGGAGTCGAACCTCGCCCGTCTGGCCGCCCTGATGCAGGGCCACCGCGACCTGATGGAGGTCGCCGACCTGATCCTGCGCGAGCTGACGCCCCTGGTGAACGCCCAGTACGGCGCGTTCTTCCTGGCCGACCCGGACGAGGACGGCGCGGCCCTGCACATCCCCGCTCCCGCGAAAGGGCTCGCGTTCATCGCGGGCTACGGCTCCGCACAGGGCGCGACCGTGGAGACCGGCGGCCTCCCGGTGCACGGCCTGGTCCGCCAGGCGGCCCGCGAGAAGAAGCGGATCCTCGTCGAGGAGGCCCCGCCGGACTACATCAAGATCAACAGCGGTCTCGGCGAGGCGGCGCCCACCAGCGTGGTCATCATCCCGATCCTCTTCGAGGACAAGCTCCTCGGCGTGATCGAGCTGGCGTCCTTCTCCCGCTTCTCCGACGTCCACCTGGCCTTCTTCGACCAGTTCGTGAACACCATCGGCGTCGCCATCAACACCATCATCGCCAACTCCCGTACGGAGTCCCTGCTCGGCGAGTCCCAGCGCCTGGCCACGCAGCTCCAGGAACGCTCGGACGAACTCCAGAAGCAGCAGGCGGAGTTGCAGCGCTCGAACGCCGAGCTGGAGGAGAAGGCCGCCCTGCTGGCCACCAGTTCCCAGTACAAGTCGGAGTTCCTGGCGAACATGTCGCACGAGTTGCGTACGCCTTTGAATTCCCTGCTGATCCTGGCGAGGCTGCTGTCGGACAACCCGGACGACCACCTCTCCGACCAGGAAGTCCAGTTCGCGACGACGATCCACCGCTCGGGCTCGGACCTCCTCCAGCTGATCAACGACATCCTCGACCTGTCGAAGATCGAGGCGGGCCGGATGGACGTACGCCCCAAGAGGCTGCCGTTGATCAAGCTGCTGGACTACGTCCACGCCACCTTCCGCCCGCTCACCCTCGACCGGGGGCTCGCCTTCGAGGTCGCGGTCGGCGAGGACGTACCGCGCGAGATGTACTCGGACGAGCAGCGCCTCCAGCAGATCCTGCGCAACCTCCTGTCCAACGCGATCAAGTTCACCGCGACGGGCCGGGTCGAACTGCGCGTGAACCGCGTGCAGGACCCCGAGCACCACTACGTCCAGGGCAGCGACGAGTTGGTCGCCTTCGCGGTCTCCGACACCGGCATCGGCATCGCCCCCGAGAAACTCCCGGTGATCTTCGAGGCGTTCCAGCAGGCCGACGGCACGACGAACCGCAAGTACGGCGGCACGGGACTGGGGCTGTCCATCAGCCGCGAGATCGCGGGCCTGCTGGGCGGCCGTATCGTCGCCGAAAGCGAGCCCGGCAAGGGTTCCACCTTCACGCTGTACGTCCCTGTCGTCAGCCCCGGTCACGCGGCGACGGGCCCGGTCCCCGAGGAACGCCCCCTGCCGGTGCCGGACGACCTGTCGGCCGAGCCCTTCCCGACCACCCACGACATCCACGACGGCCACGACGGCCACGACGGCCACGACACGGACGACACCTGGCCGACGCCGACGAAGCTGGAGGCGTGGAAGTCGGGCCGGGCGGGGCGGGTCCTCCCCGGGCGCCGGGTGCTGATCGTGGACGACGACATCCGCAACGTCTTCGCCCTCACCCATGTCCTGGGGCGCGTCGGCATGCCCGTCCTCTACGCGGAGAACGGCCGCGAGGGCATCGAGACGCTGGAGCGCAACCCGGACGTCGAACTCGTCCTGATGGACATCATGATGCCGGAGATGGACGGCTACGAGACCATCGCCGCCATCCGCCGCACCCCGCGCTGGACGGGCCTGCCCATCGTCGCGCTGACCGCGAAGGCGATGCCGGGAGACCGCGAGAAGTCCATCGCGCGGGGCGCCAACGACTACGTACCGAAGCCGGTGGACGTCGACCAACTGCTGACCGTCGTCTGCGCACTCCTGGACCCCGAGGGCGTGAAGGCCGCGGAGCGCGCCGACGTCGAGGAGGCTCCGGTCGCGCCGACGGACGACTGAATGAGGCCAGTCACATGAGCACTGAGGCAACGACCGACGAGCGTGCCGGCATCCTCCTGGTCGACGACATGGAGGACAACCTGATCGCCCTGGAGGCCGTCCTGGGGTCCCTCAACGAACGGCTCGTCCGCGCACGCTCGGGTGAGGAGGCGATGAAGGCACTGCTGCGGCAGCAGTTCGCCCTCGTCCTGCTCGACGTGCGCATGCCGGGCATGGACGGTTTCGAGACCGCCGCGAACATCAAACGGCTCGTTCAGACCAAGGACGTCCCGATCATCTTCCTGACCGGAGCGGACGACGACTCCGGCTACGCGTTCCGCGGCTACGCGACGGGGGCGGCCGACTATCTGACCAAGCCATTCGATCCGTGGGTGCTGAGGGCGAAGGTGAGCGTGTTCCTGGACCTGCACCGCAAGAGCCGGCAGTTGGAGCGGTTGCTGGCCCAGAAGCGGTCCTACGGCGGGGAGTTGACCACTCGGCTGTCAGCTCTGGAGGCCCAGTTGACCGAGGCCGACCCACCGGACATACCGGCACTGCGGAAACAGGTCAGCGAGATACGCCGGCTGGCAGCCAGAGGGGGCGTGAACTGACCCCAAGGGGCGCGGGGCTGTGTCGATGTGCGGCTCCGCCGCGTGGGCGCGACCAGCCACGAACCACCCGCAGCCGCCGAACAGTCCCCCGCGCCACCCCCTACGCCTCGCGTGAACCGGCGTACATCTCATCGATCAGATGCTTGTACTCCCGCTCCACAACCGGCCGCTTCAGCTTCAGACTCGGCGTGATCTCCCCGTGCTCCACATCGAGATCCCGAGGCAGCAACCGGAACTTCTTGATCGTCTGCCACCGCTGCAAGCCCTCGTTGAGCTGCTTCACATACCCGTCGACCATCTCGACCGTGGCCGGCGCGGCCACGATCTCGGCGTACGACTTGCCCTCCAGCCCGTTCTCCTTCGCCCAGGCCTGAATCGACGCCTCGTCGAGGGCGATCAGCGCGGTACAGAAGTTCCGGTCGGCCCCGTGCACCAGGATGTTGGACACATACGGGCACACCGCCTTGAACTGCCCCTCGACCTCGGCCGGCGCGATGTACTTGCCGCCCGACGTCTTGATGAGGTCCTTCTTCCGGTCGGTGATCCGCAGGTACCCGTCGGGCGACAGCTCACCGATGTCCCCGGTGTGGAACCAGCCGTCCTGCTCCAGAACCTCCGCCGTCTTCTCGGGCAGCTTGTGGTACCCCTCCATGATCCCCGGCCCGCGCAGCAGGATCTCCCCGTCGTCCGCGATGCGAACCTCCGTACCGGGCAGCGGCTTGCCGACCGTGCCGGTGCGGTACGCCTCGCCGGGGTTCACGAAGGACGCCGCGGACGACTCGGTCAGCCCGTACCCCTCCAGGATGTGGATCCCGGCGCCGGAGAAGAAGTACCCGATCTCGGGCGCGAGCGCCGCACTGCCGGACACGCACGCCCGCAGGTTCCCGCCGAACGCCTCCCGGATCTTCGCGTACACCAGCGCGTCGGCGACCTTGTGCTTCGCTCCGAGCCCGAAGGGGACGGAGGCCGTCCCGGTCCGCCGGAAGTTGTCCTGCGCGACCTTGGCGTACTCGCGGGCGACCTCCGCGGCCCACTGGAAGATCTTGTACTTGGCGCCGCCGCCCGCGCGGGCCTTCGCGGCGACCCCGTTGTAGACCTTCTCGAAGATGCGCGGCACGGCCGCCATGTACGTCGGCTGCACGACCGGCAGATTCTCGATGATCTTGTCGACACGGCCGTCGACTGCGGTGACGTGCCCCACCTCGATCTGCCCGGACGTGAGCACCTTGCCGAAGACGTGCGCGAGCGGCAGCCACAGGTACTGCACGTCCTCGCCGCTGATCAGGCCGGTCGCGGCGATCGCCTTGGCCATGTACGCCCAGTTGTCGTGCGGGAGCCGCACGCCCTTGGGCCGCCCGGTCGTGCCGGAGGTGTAGATCAGCGTCGCGAGCTGGTCCTTGGTGATCGCGCCGACCCGCTCCTTGATCAGGTCGGGGTCCTTCTCCAGCCGGGCGGCGCCGCGGGCCTCCAGCTCGGCGAGGGTGAGGACCCAGTCGCCGGTCTCCACGTCGGCCGGGTCGATGACCACGACATGGGTGAGGTCGGGCAGCTCGGCGCGCTTCTCCCGCGCCTTGGCCAGCTGCTCGGCGTTCTCCGCGATGAGCACCTTGCTCTCGGAGTCCGACAGGATGAACGCGGACTCCTCCGCGTTGGTCTGCGGGTAGACCGTGGTCGTGGCGGCACCGGCGCACAGGATGCCCAGATCGGCGAGGATCCACTCGACCCGGGTGGAGGAGGACAGGGCTACCCGCTGTTCCGGCTGCACGCCGAGCTCGATCAGGCCGGCCGCGACGGCGTAAACCCGCTCGGCGGCCTGCGCCCAGTTCAGCGACTTCCAGTCGTCCGGTCCTTGACCGGAGGCGGGAGGCACGGGATAGCGATATGCCTCGGCGTCCGGTGTGGCCGCCACGCGCTCCAGGAAGAGGGCCGCCACGGTCGGCGGACGGTTCTCGATCAGTGTCTGTGTGTCGCTCACGACATCCTCCGGGGCCCGCGACGACGCGGCTGGCTCAGTGCGGCTGGTTTCACTCACGCGCTTATCACTCACGCGCTCTTGTTTAACTCGCGAGTAACTATCGAGCAGGGATCAGAGTAAAGGGCGACCGCCTGCCGCGTAAGGGTCCGCGCCCTGTCATTTCCAAACAGAGAGCGACCTTACGCACGCGTAGGGGCCCGCCGCGCTTTTGTACGACAGACCCCTGTTGTACCCGGTTTGCCGGGGTAACCCGCGGTAGCACGCGGCCGCGAGCCGCTACTTCTTGCTCTTGCCCGACCCCGCGCTGTCATCACTGCTCAGGACGGCGATGAAGGCTTCCTGCGGAACCTCCACGGAACCCACCATCTTCATCCGCTTCTTGCCTTCCTTCTGCTTCTCCAGCAGCTTCCGCTTACGGGAGATGTCACCGCCGTAGCACTTGGCCAGGACGTCCTTGCGGATGGCGCGGATGGTCTCGCGGGCGATGACCCGGGAGCCGATGGCGGCCTGGATGGGCACCTCGAAGGCCTGCCGCGGGATGAGCTCGCGCAGCTTGGCGACGAGCCGCACACCGTAGGCGTACGCCGCGTCCTTGTGCGTGATCGCGGAAAAGGCGTCCACCTTGTCGCCGTGCAGCAGGATGTCGACCTTGACCAGGCTGGAGGTCTGCTCGCCGGTGGGCTCGTAGTCCAAAGACGCGTACCCACGCGTCTTCGACTTCAGCTGGTCGAAGAAGTCGAAGACGATCTCGGCGAGCGGGAGGGTGTAGCGGATCTCGACCCGGTCCTCGGAGAGGTAGTCCATGCCGAGCAGGACACCGCGCCGGGTCTGGCACAGCTCCATGATCGAGCCGATGAACTCGCTCGGCGCCAGGATGGTGGCGCGCACGACCGGCTCGTAGACCTCCGAGATCTTCCCCTCGGGGAACTCGCTCGGGTTGGTCACGGTGTGCTCGGTGCCGTCCTCCATGAGGACGCGGTAGACCACGTTCGGCGCGGTGGCGATGAGGTCGAGCCCGAACTCGCGCTCCAGCCGCTCGCGGATCACGTCGAGGTGGAGGAGGCCGAGGAAGCCGACGCGGAAGCCGAAGCCGAGGGCGGCGGAGGTCTCCGGCTCGTAGACCAGCGCGGCGTCGTTGAGCTGGAGCTTGTCGAGGGCGTCGCGCAGCTCGGGGTAGTCGGAGCCGTCCAGCGGATACAGACCCGAGAAGACCATCGGCTTCGGGTCCTTGTAGCCGCCGAGCGCCTCGGTCGCCCCCTTGTGCAGGGTGGTGATGGTGTCACCGACCTTGGACTGGCGGACGTCCTTCACGCCGGTGATGAGGTAACCCACCTCGCCGACGCCGAGGCCGTCGGCGGGCAGCATCTCCGGCGAGTTGGTCCCGATCTCCAACAGCTCGTGCGTGGCGTTGGTGGACATCATCCGGATGCGCTCGCGCTTGTTGAGCTGCCCGTCGATGACACGGACGTACGTCACGACACCGCGGTAGGAGTCGTAGACCGAGTCGAAGATCATGGCCCGAGCGGGCGCGTCGGCGACACCCACCGGCGCCGGGACCTCCCGGACCACCTTGTCGAGCAGCGCATCGACACCTACGCCGGTCTTGGCGGAGACCCGCAGCACGTCGTCGGGGTCGCACCCGACGAGGTTGGCGAGCTCCTCGGCGAACTTCTCCGGCTGCGCGGCCGGCAGGTCGATCTTGTTGAGTACGGGGATGATCGCGAGGTCGTTCTCCATCGCCAGGTACAGGTTGGCGAGGGTCTGCGCCTCGATGCCCTGGGCGGCGTCGACGAGGAGGATGGTCCCCTCGCAGGCGGCGAGCGACCGCGAGACCTCGTACGTGAAGTCGACGTGACCCGGGGTGTCGATCATGTTGAGGATGTGCGTGTTGCCCGGGTCCTCGGTGGGCGCCCAGGGCAGACGCACGGCCTGAGACTTGATCGTGATGCCGCGCTCACGCTCGATGTCCATGCGGTCGAGGTACTGAGCACGCATCTGCCGCTGCTCGACCACTCCGGTCAGCTGGAGCATCCGGTCGGCGAGCGTGGACTTGCCGTGGTCGATGTGCGCGATGATGCAGAAGTTGCGGATCAGAGCCGGGTCGGTACGGCTCGGTTCGGGCACATGGCTAGGGATCGCGGGCACGCAGGGTCCTGATTCTTGAGGCGTCCGCAGTGTCTGCGGTCTCGGGTCGGATCGATACGTAGCCTCCATGGTCCCACGGGCCGGGCCGTGCGACCGGTTTGGGCCGGTAGGAAGAGGACTGGTAGCCTGGGTGGCTGTGCCTCATGCCCTCTCAGCAGGAGGCACGTCTTCAAGAAATCATCGGCACGGGACCCATGCGGCCCCGTGCCTGAACCTGTAGAGGCTCATTCGTGGCGAACATCAAGTCCCAGATCAAGCGGATCAAGACCAACGAGAAGGCCCGGCTGCGCAACAAGGCCGTCAAGTCCTCCCTGAAGACCGCGATCCGCAAGGCCCGTGAGGCCGCTGCCGCGGGTGACGCCGAGAAGGCCACCGAGTACCAGCGCGCTGCCGCGCGTCAGCTCGACAAGGCCGTCTCGAGGGGCGTCATCCACAAGAACCAGGCCGCCAACA
Organism: Streptomyces sp. NPDC002838; assembly: GCF_040295365.1. Classification (NCBI taxonomy): domain Bacteria; kingdom Bacillati; phylum Actinomycetota; class Actinomycetes; order Kitasatosporales; family Streptomycetaceae; genus Streptomyces; species Streptomyces sp. NPDC002838. The sequence continues at coordinate 56,294 of NZ_JBEOVF010000038.1, forward strand.
AGAAGTCGGCGCTCGCTTCGAAGGTCGCGTCCCTCAAGGGCTGAACTCCTTCTTTGATCTGATCGCCGGAAGGACCCAGGGCGGGCCCTCTCTCATCCGCCCCCGACCGGCACCCCGGAGCCACGCGCGGCCTGCGTTCGCCACGCGGGCGTGGCCCCAGCAGCTTGAAGCGAAGGCCCCGGCACCTCGCCCTTCCCCAGGGCGGGTGCCGGGGCCTGCGGCTTGTCCTCTGCTGCCCAGCGCGCGTTTACGACCAGAAGTCGTTGGCCTTGTCGATGTCCTCGACGCACTCGTCGAGGTCGCTGATCTTGTCTCCGACGATCCGGAAGACGATGCCTCCGTTCTCATCGATGTGCTTGTCGCCCCGGTCGGCGGTGAAGCGATGCACGGAGACGGCGTGCCCGCGGCCGTCGACGAATACATTGCGCAGCTCGGCCCGGAACGACTCGCCCGTCTCCGAGGAGAGTTTGCCGTACAACTCGATGACCGAGTCGACTCCCTTGTAGTCCCCCGAGAGCGGGTGGGAGCCGGGTACATGGTGCGTGCAGTCCCCGGTCATCATGCCGCGCAGGGTGTCCATGTCTCCGCGCTGGAAGGCTTCGTAGCCCTTGCGGACGAGCGCGGCGTGCGGGTGTTCAGCCATGGCGATCGTCACCTTTCCTGATCCGGCGGTGGACGGCTGACAAGCACGATTCTCCTCCGCTGGGCAGGAAGGGCCACTGGATCACCTCGAGGTGGCGGCCCTGGGTGGCTACCGTCCCCTGGACCGGGCCGCCCGCGCGATGGTCACGACGGCCTTCTCCAAGGCGTACTCCGGATCGTCCCCGCCGCCCTTCACCCCCGCGTCCGCCTCGGCCACGGCCCGCAACGCGACGGCCACCCCGTCCGGCGTCCACCCCCGCATCTGCTGCCGCACCCGGTCGATCTTCCACGGCGGCATCCCGAGCTCCCGCGCGAGATCGGCCGGCCGCCCGCCACGCGCCGACGACAGCTTTCCGATGGCCCGCACGCCCTGCGCCAGCGCGCTCGTGATCAACACCGGGGCCACCCCCGTCGCCAGCGACCACCGCAACGCCTCCAACGCCTCGGCGGCCCGCCCCTCCACGGCCCGGTCGGCCACGGTGAAGCTCGACGCCTCGGCGCGCCCGGTGTAGTACCGCCCGACGACTGCCTCGTCGATGGTCCCCTCGACATCGGCGACCAGCTGGGACACGGCCGACGCCAGCTCCCGCAGATCGCTGCCGATGGCGTCCACGAGCGCCTGGCAGGCCTCGGGCGTGGCGGACCTGCCCACCGCCCGGAACTCCCCCCGCACGAACGCCAGCCGGTCCGCCGGCTTCGTCATCTTCGGGCACGCCACCTCCCGCGCCCCCGCCTTGCGCGCCGCGTCGAGCAGGCCCTTCCCCTTGGCCCCGCCCGCATGCAGCAGCACGAGCGTGATCTCCTCGGCGGGCGCCCCGAGATACGCCTTCACGTCCTTGATCGTGTCGGCCGACAGATCCTGCGCATTGCGTACGACGACGACCTTCCGCTCCGCGAAGAGCGACGGGCTGGTCAGCTCGGCGAGCGTCCCGGGCTGCAGCTGGTCCGGGGTCAGGTCACGTACGTCCGTGTCGGCGTCGGCGGCCCGAGCGGCGGCCACCACCTCCTGCACGGCACGGTCGAGCAGAAGGTCCTCCTGGCCCACGGCAACGGTCACCGGGGCGAGAGGGTCGTCATTCGCAGTCTTCCTGGCCATCGCGTAAAGCATCCCATGGGCCACTGACAACGACGGCGGCCGCCGTCGGCGTAGCTACGGTCGACCGACCCGTCGCTGCCGCGGGCCGCCGCAACTGCGGGCAGTCGCGTGCCACCGCAGCCGATCCGGGTTAGCTGCGGGAAGTCGTGCCGCTGGGGCGGCACGGGTGGGCGCAGCGGCACCCCGCAAGCGCCGGGCTGCGCGACCCGCCCCCGCCCCGCAGCGCTACGGCTCCTCCCGCCACCCCTCCCACTCCCCCACGAACTCGTCCAGTTCCCCCGGATCCAGCCGCTCCCCGTCATCCCGCAGCACAACAAGCCACTGCGCGTCCTCCGCATCGTCCTCACCGGCCAACGCATCCCGCACCAGCCGCGGCTCCTCCTCGATCCCGAACCGCTCCCCGAGCGCCTCCGCCACCTCCTCCGCGGCATTACGGTCGGGCAGCACCAGCACATGTCTCACATCACTCACGCAGCCATTTTCCGACACCCCGCACCACCCCCGGCCGCAGCCCGAGTCACGCGTGAGGACCACCACTTCGCACCGTCGGCACAGCGTCGAGCACGATCCCGAACCGCTCCCGGTACACCCTCAGCACCTCCTCGTCCGTCGTCAGCTCGCGCTCCTGCCGCGTCCCGTCGGCGGCCGTCACCTTGAAGTTCCGACCGCTGAGCGTGATCCTCCCTCCGTCCTCCGTGACCCGTGAGCACACCAGCGACCGCGTGAAGTGCGACTGCGGCGAGGTGCTGTGCCACCAGGCCCCGGCCACGAAGTCACCGAGCACCCGCGGCCGTACCTCCAGCCGGTACTGAGCCCTGCCGTCCACGACGACGTCCAGGTCCGCCGCCTGAACCCCACCGTGCCCGCCCCGCGCCCCCGCCGCGTCCGGCCCCGCCTCGACGATCCGGAACGTGCCGCCGGGATCCTCCTGCTCACCCCGTGCCTCGAACGCCAGCGGATAGTGGCTGTGCGCCCCGAACCCGACGTCGGCCAGCCACTCTCCGCCGTCCACCGTCCGCACCCGCAGGGCGAGATGGTCGTACGGAATCCCGAGCAGCCCCTCCGGCCCGTACACCCGCGCCGCGAGCAACGAGACATCGAACCCCAGCGCGGCGAGCAACGCCCCGAACGCGCCGTTCAGTTCGTAGCAGAACCCGCCGCGCCGCGCGCCCACCAGCTTGTCCAGCAGCCGCTTCTCCTCCAGCACGATCTCCTGGCCGAGGTGGACCGACAGGTTCTCGAAGGGCACGGTCTGCAAGTGCCGCAGATGCAGATCGCGCAGGACGTCGAGGGTGGGCCACGCCGGGTGCTCGGCTCCCATGCGGTGGAGGTAGGCATCGACCTGTGCAGAATCCATGGCCTCAGTCTCGCCCCACCCGCAGCTCTCCGCCGCCCGGACCGCCCCCCGTACCGGCGACCGCCAGCGCCCCGTCCCGGTCGGTCCGCAGCACCACCGCACCCCCGGCCCGCAGCGCCGCGACCGTACTGGGAGCCGGGTGCCCGTACGGGTTGTCCGCACCGCAGGAAATCAGCGCCAGCCGCGGGGCCACCCGGCGTAGGAGCTCCGGGTCCTGGTAGGCCGAGCCATGATGGGCGACTTTGAGTGCATCCATCCCGCCCAGCCGCGCCCCCGCCGGTGACCTCAGCAGCGCCTGCTGCGACGGTGGTTCGAGGTCCCCGAGCAGCAGGAACCGCAGCCCGGCCGACCGCACGAGCAGCGCGACACTGGCGTCGTTCGGCCCCTCGGGCTCCGGTGCCGGTAACGGCTGCGGCCACAGCACCTCCCAGGACAGTGCCCCGGTACGCCGCTGCTCCCCGGCGACGGCACGCGTCACCGGAATCCGCCGGGCCGCCGCCTCCCTCCGTACGAACCAGGCCTGGTCCGCGGGCTCTTCGAGGCCCGTCGTCTCGATGCCGCCCACCGAACGCCCCCGCAGTACTCCGGGCAGTCCCGCCACGTGGTCCGCGTGGAAGTGGGTCAGCACGACCAGCGGGATCCTGGTGATGCCGAGCGTGCGAAGGCAGTGGTCGACGAGCGTCGGATCGGGTCCCGCGTCCACGACCACACCCGTGCCCTCGCCCGCCGCGAGCACCGTCGCGTCGCCCTGTCCCACGTCGCACATCGCCATCCGCCAGCCCGGCGGCGGCCAGCCCGTGATCACCCTGGTCAGCGGCGGCGGCTGCACCACCGCCAGCAGGAGCAGCAGCCCGCAGCCACCGCACAGCCAGGGGTGTCTCAGCAGCCGTCGGCCGACCAGCAGGACGACCACCGTGACCAGGCAGAGCAGTGCCGCCCCCGCCCAACTGTCCGGCCAGTCCACTCCCGCGCCGGGCAACGCCGCCCCGGTACGGGCGATCCCGGCGATCCACTCCGCGGGCCAAGCCGCGCACCAGGCCAGCGCCTTGGCCACCGGCATCGCCACCGGCGCCGTCGCCAGTGCCGCGAAGCCCAGCACCGTGGCCGGAGCGACCGCGAACTCCGCGAGGAGGTTGCACGGCACCGCCACCAGGCTCACCCGCGCCGACAGCACTGCGACGACCGGCGCGCACAGTGCCTGCGCGGCAGCCGCGGCGGCCAGCGCCTCGGCCGGCCGCGGCGGCACCCGGCGCCGTCGCAGCGCGATGCTCCAGCGGGGCGCGATGGTGAGCAGGGCGCCGGTGGCCAGAACGGACAGCAGGAAGCCGTAGCTCCGGGCCAGCCACGGGTCGTAGAGCACCAGCAGCAGTACGGCCGTCGCCAGCGCCGGGATCAGCGATCTGCGGCGTCCGGTCGCGAGCGCGAGCAGCGCGACGGCTCCGCAGGCCGCGGCCCGCAGCACACTGGGGTCCGGTCTGCACACGACGACGAAGGCGAGCGTGAGTCCGCCGCCGAACAGCGCGGTCGTCCGGAGCGAGATGCCGAGGCGGGGCGCGAGTCCTCGGCGCTCGGCGAGCCGGGCCAGGCCGGGCGGTCCGATGAGCAGGGCGAGGATGATCGTGAGGTTGCTCCCGGAGACGGCGAGGGTGTGCGCGAGGTCGGTCTCCTTGAAGGCCTCGTCCAGGTCCGGGGTGATCCGTGCGGTGTCCCCGACGACCAGGCCCGGCAGCAGCGCCCGGGCGTCCTCGGACAGCCCGTCCGTGGCCTCCCGCAGCCCGGCGCGCAGCCGACCCGCCAGCCGCTGCGATGCCGACGGCTCCGCCACGACTTCCGGCGCCCGGTCCCGTACGCGCAGCACGGCCGCGAACCGGTCGCCGCCCGTCATCGCGGGCGCCGACCGCGCGGTGACGCGCAGCCGCGTGGACGGCAGCAGCCCCAGCCACGGCGAACGGCCCGGCCCTTCGGCGACGGGCCGTGAGCCGCCCGACGCCCCTCCACCCGGTCGCCCGGCTCTGGAACCCACGTCGACGATCAGCAGCACCGGCGCCCGTGTCGCCGTCGCGGTCCCGTTCGCCGCCTCGACGCGGCGTACGTCCGCGTTGATCAGCACGGAGGTCGGGGCCACATGATTCCCGCTGATCCGGGGCCGGGTGAGCCGGGGATCGGAGGTCACCTCGACCTCGGCGGTCACGGTGGCGTACTGCCGCGCCAGCGCCGGTACCGGCCCGCGCCGCAGATCGGCCCCGTGGAGCCCGGCGGACGCGGCGGCCGCCGCGACACAGAGCAGCACGGCGGCGACCGAGGCTCGCGCCCAGGTGGTCCGTAGGGGAGCACGAGCCCGGAGGCTCCTCGGCGGTCGGGCGCGCGACCGCAAGGCCATGAGGAGAACACCGGCCGCGGCAAGGCACACGGCCGCGATGCCGGTGACCCACTCCGGCGGGGCGTCCAGCGTCAGCGCGGCCGTCGCCCAGGCCGCGAGCGCGGGTGGTACGAGTCGTAGATCCGTCGGTCCTTCCTGTCGCGGGTGGGCGGCCCCGAGCCGCTTTCCGGAGGCGGCGTGGACGTCGGGGCGGGGGCGCGGGCGGGCGGCGTCGCGCTCGGGCGGCACGTCGGGGCTGTGCCTCATGGCCGTACGAGGTTCCGCAGGTCCGCGAAGCGGCGGTCGCCGATGCCGTTGACCTCGCGCAGTTCGTCCACCGACCGGAAACCGCCGTGCTGTGCGCGGTAGTCGATGATGTGCTGGGCCAGCACGGGGCCGACGCCCGGCAGCGTGTCGAGTTGGTCCACGGTGGCCGTGTTGAGGGAGACGGGTCCCGCCGGTGCCGCCCCCGCCGCCGCACCGGCGGGACCGCCGGCGACCGTGCCGCCCGTACCGGGCCCCGGAGCGGCGGCGGCCGGAGCACCGACGATCACCTGTTCCCCGTCCACGAGGAAACGGGCCCGGTTCAGACCGTCGGTGTTCGTACCGGGTCGCACTCCGCCGGCCGCGCGCAACGCGTCCGCGACACGCGAACCGGCCGGAAGCCGGTGGATGCCGGGGTCACGGACCTTGCCGCCGACGTCCACGACGATCTCGGCCCCTGCTGTGCCCACGGCGTTCGGCGCACCGGCCGAGGGGGTCGGCTCCGTGTGCTCGCTCTGCTGTTGCTCCGGGTAGGGAGCGGCCGCGTGCACCACCTCGGGCGCTCGGACGGATTCGGTCCGCCCAGTCCAGAAGTGCTGCACGGCGAAGGCCGCGGCGACGACGAGGAGCACGGTGAGCGCGAGCACGCTCCGCCGCTCCAGACCACACCTCGCCTGCAGCCACACGGGCATCCGCTCCCGCAGAGCGAGCCCGACCCGCACCCGCCGACCGCCTCCCGCGGGCCCGGCCCCGACGGCCGGGCCGACGTCCGCGTCCTGCGAGCCCGCGAAACGTCCTCCAGCCACGTGGTCGCGTGGATCCGCCAACCGCACAGCCATGGGGTCAGTCGGATCTGCCACCCCCTCGGCCAGGTGGTCGGGCGAAGCCGTCGCCCCCACAGCCATGCCGGCCGGCCGGGCCTCCCGGCCAGCCCGGCCCACGGCGGGACCGGCGTGCGTAGCCTCGTGACCCATGGCGAGACCAGCATGCGAAGCCTCCCGACCCACAGCCACATCAGCCTGCGGACCCTCCAGCCCCACAGCCAAGTCGCCGCGTCGATCCTCCGACCCCGTGGCCACCTCGGTCCGCGGCTCCGCCCGGCCCACGGCCAAGTCGGCGCGCGCTTCCTCCGGCCCCGCAGCACCGTCAGCCGGTGCCCCCTCCCGCCCCACGATCCCGCCGGACCCCGGCGGCCCCGCCCCCGGCTCCCGCCACTCCCCAGCCCGTTCGGCGAACAGTGCTTCCGCCCGGCGGCGGAGTTCGGCCGCCGAAGCGTGTCGGTGTCGCGTCCGGCCGCGGGAGGGCGGGCGGCGATGACGGGCGCGGCCGTCGGAGGCAGGGTCGCGTCCAGGGCCGCTGGTTGCGTTCGCTGTGCGTGAGCGTGATCGAAGTGCCATGCGCCGAGGATCCGGCACGTCGCCACTTCCGCGATGATCTTGGTCAATTCCCGGGGATTACCGCCCGGTTGTGGACAACTCCGTCACCCACACGGGTGGTCGAGCCGAACCCCCCTCGCCCGCCGCGCCGCGCACCTCCGCACCCCCGACCTCAACGCGCCGAGACCACGACCCCCAGCAACCCGGGCCCCGTGTGCGCCCCGATCACCGCCCCGACCTCACTCACATGCAGGTCGGCCAGCCCCGGCACCCGCGTCCGCAGGCGCTCCGCCAGGGCAGACGCCCGGTCGGGTGCGGCGAGATGGTGGACGGCGATGTCGACCTGCGCGCTGCCGGCCCGGTCGACCGCGATCTCCTCGAGCCGGGCGATGGCCTTGGACGCCGTGCGCACCTTCTCCAGCGGTTCGATACGGCCGCCTTCTAGCTGGAGCAACGGCTTCACCGCGAGCGCGGAGCCGAAGAGGGCCTGCGCGGCGCCGATCCGGCCCCCGCGGCGCAGGTAGTCGAGGGTGTCGACGTAGAAATAGGCGGACGTCCCCGCGGCGCGCTTCTCGGCGGCCGTGACGGCCTCGTCCACCGTGCCGCCCGTCTCCGCCGACTCGGCCGCGGCAAGCGCGCAGAAGCCGAGGGCCATCGCGATCATCCCGGTGTCCACCACCCGGACCGGCACCGGCGCCTCGCGCGCCGCCACGACCGCGGCGTCATGTGTTCCTGAGAGTTCGGCGGACAGGTGCAGCGAGACGATGCCGGCGGCACCGGACTCGGCGACCCTGCGGTAGGTCTCCGCGAACACCTGAGGGCTGGGGCGCGAGGTGGTGACGGAGCGTCGCTTCTGCAACGCCTGGGCAAGCGAACGGGTGGAGATCTCGGTACCCTCGTCCAGCGCCCGGTCGCCGAGGACCACGGTCAGCGGCACCGCTGTGATGCCGTGGCGCTCCATCGTCCGCGTCGGCAGGTAGGCCGTTGAATCGGTGACGATCGCGACATGGCGGGACATGAGCTGGAGGTTACCTGGCGTAGCGCCTGTACGGCAGCCCGGCCCCTCTCATCTGAGCGCCCGTGTCCGGATCAAGTCGTGCTCTCGGGGCGGGTCTTCTTCTGCCAGGGGTAGACGGGACGCCGACTCGGCGGGGTGATGGCGGGCCGCGTCGGCTCCTCGGCCGTGTGAGCCCGAGGTGTCTCCGGCCAGGCCTGCTGTGAGGTCGCGCCCTCGGCCGCGGGGGCCTCCGGCCACGGCGGCGGCGGTGTGGCGGACGTCGGCTCCGACGTCGTCCAGTGCCGCAGCGCACCGGCCTCCACGTCGATCTGCGCGCTCAGCGAGTCCAGGTCGTTGTCGGCGAAACGGTGGGCCCGGTCGCGGGCCGCCCAGCGCAGCGAGTCAGCCGACTGAGTGATGCGCTCGGTGCGCTCGCGCAGCGCGGGCAGCCGCTCCGCGAGCGTGGCCCGGTCGGGCTCGGACTCCAGGCGCCTGAGTTCGGCGTCCAGTTCGTGTCCGTGCGCGCTGAGGCGCTCGAAGAGGCCGAGGGACTCCTTGAGGGACTCGTCCTCGGCCACGCCCGCGTGCAACGCGTCCTGGGTGGCGCGCATCGACGTGCGCAGCTTCAGCCGCAGCTGGGCGATCTCGCCCGCCGGGCCGAGCTGGGCGAAGGACTTGGCGCGCAACGTGTGGTCCTCGACGGTGCGGCGGGCCTGGGTGATGGTACGGTCCACACCGCGCTTGGCGGCGCCGACCGCCTTCACCGTGGCGTAGGCACCCAGCACCACGAAGAGCACGAAAAGCAGGGCGAATACTGCGATCACTGCTTCCACCAGCTCCTCCTCCGACGGTCGCGGCACGCACCGCGTCGCTCTTCAACGGTAAACGCAACGGGCAGGTCCGGAGTTCCAGAAGAACCCCGAACCTGCCCGTAGGGGACTCCCCCGAGGCGCCTACGCCGGAACGATGTTCACCAGCTTCGGCGCCCGCACGATCACCTTGCGGATGCCCGCGCCGTCCAGCGCCGCCACGACCTTCTCGTCGGCCAGCGCGACCTTCTCCAGCTCGTCCTCGGAGATGGACGGGGAGACCTCCAGACGGGCCTTGACCTTGCCCTTCACCTGGACGACGCAGGTCACGGTCTCGTCCACGACGTACGCCGGGTCGGCCACGGGGAAGTCCTGGTGGACCACCGAGTCGGTGTGCCCCAGCTTGCGCCACAGCTCCTCGGCGATGTGCGGGGCCAGCGGCGCGACCAGCAGCACCAGCGACTCCGCGACGGACCGCGGCACCGGGCCTCCCGCCTTGGTCAGGTGGTTGTTCAGCTCGGTGACCTTGGCGATGGCGGTGTTGAACCGCATGCCCTCCAGGTCCTGGCGCACGCCGTCGATCGCCTTGTGCAGGGCGCGCAGCGTGTCCACGTCGACGTCGGCGTCCTCGGTGTCGACCACCGTCAGCGCGCCGGTCGTCTCGTCCACGATGTTGCGCCACAGCCGCTGCAGCAGCCGGTACTGGCCCACCACCGCACGCGTGTCCCACGGCCGCGACACATCCAGCGGGCCCATCGCCATCTCGTACAGGCGCAGCGTGTCCGCCCCGTACTCGGCGCAGATCTCGTCCGGAGTGACCGCGTTCTTCAGGGACTTGCCCATCTTGCCCAGCAGCCGGGAGACCTTCTCGCCCTGGTAGTAGTACGCGCCGTCGCGCTCCTCCACCTCGGCGGCCGGCACCGCGATGCCGCGGCTGTCGCGGTAGACGTAGGCCTGGATCATGCCCTGGTTGTACAGCTTGTGGAACGGCTCGGCCGAGGAGACGTGCCCCAGGTCGTACAGCACCTTGGACCAGAAGCGCGCGTACAGCAGGTGCAGTACGGCGTGTTCGGCGCCGCCGACGTACAGGTCGACGCCGCCGTGCGGCTGGCCCTCGCGCGGGCCCATCCAGTACCGCTCGATCTCCGGGTCGACCAGCTTCTCGGAGTTGTGCGGGTCCAGGTAGCGCAGCTCGTACCAGCAGGAACCGGCCCAGTTGGGCATGGTGTTGGTCTCGCGGCGGTACTGGCGCGGGCCCTGGCCGTCACCCAGGTCCAGCGTGACGTTGACCCACTCCTCGTTGCGCGACAGCGGGGTCTCGGGCTGGGTGTCGGCGTCGTCCGGGTCGAAGGTACGCGGCGAGTAGTCCTCGACCTCGGGCAGCTCCAGCGGCAGCATCGACTCGGGCAGGGCGTGGGCGGTGCCGTCCTCGTCGTAGACGATCGGGAAGGGCTCGCCCCAGTAGCGCTGACGGCTGAACAGCCAGTCACGCAGCCGGAAGTTGACGGTGCCCTCGCCGATGCCCTTGCGCTCCAGCCATTCGGTGATGCGCGCCTTGGCGTCGGCGACGCCCAGGCCGTCCAGCGAGATGTCGTCGTTGGCGGAGTTGATGATCTTCGCGTCGTACGACGCGAAGGCGTCCTCCCACGTCGAGGTGTCGGTGCCCCGGCCGTCGGTGGGCTCGACGATGCAGTGGATCGGCAGCTCGAAGGCGCGCGCGAACTCGAAGTCGCGCTGGTCGCCCGCCGGGACGGCCATGATCGCGCCGGTGCCGTAGCCCATCAGGACGTAGTCGGCGATGAAGACCGGGATCCGCTCGCCGTTGACGGGGTTGGTGGCGTAGGCGCCGATGAAGACGCCGGTCTTGTCCTTGGCCTCGGCCTGCCGCTCGACGTCCGACTTCGAGGCGGCCTGCGCGCGGTACGCGGAGACGGCCTCGGACGGGGTGGCGTGGCCGCCGGTCCACACCTCGTGCGTGCCCTCGGGCCAGGCGGCCGGGGTGAACTTCTCGACCAGCGGGTGCTCGGGCGCCAGCACCATGTAGGTCGCTCCGAACAGGGTGTCCGGACGCGTGGTGAAGACCGTGATGCGCTCGCCGTCGATCGGGAAGTCGACGCGCGCGCCCTCGGAGCGGCCGATCCAGTTGCGCTGCTGCAGCTTGATGGCCTCGGGCCAGTCCAGCGCCTCCAGGTCGTCCAGCAGCCGGTCGGCGTAGGCGGTGATGCGCATGTTCCACTGGCGCAGCTTGGCCTTGAAGACCGGGAAGTTGCCGCGCTCGGAGCGGCCGTCGGCGGTGACCTCCTCGTTGGCCAGCACGGTGCCCAGGCCGGGGCACCAGTTGACCGGCGCGTCGGAGGCGTAGGCCAGGCGGTACTCGCCCAGGACGTCGGCGCGCTCGGCGGCGCTCAGCGCGCTCCAGGTACGCCCGCCGGGCACCGCGCGCTCACCGGACTCGAACCGGTCGATCAGCTCGGAGATCGGGCGGGCCTTCTTCGCCTCGTCGTCGTACCAGGAGTTGAAGATCTGCAGGAAGATCCACTGGGTCCACTTGTAGTAGTCCGGGTCGATCGTGGCGAACGACCGGCGCTTGTCGTGGCCCAGGCCCAGCCGGCGCAGCTGGACCTTCATGTTCTCGACATTGGCCTCGGTGGACACGCGCGGGTGCGTGCCGGTCTGCACGGCGTACTGCTCGGCGGGCAGGCCGAAGGCGTCGAAGCCCAGGGTGTGCAGAACGTTGTGGCCGGTCATGCGCTGGAACCGGGCGAAGACATCGGTGGCGATGTAGCCCAGGGGGTGGCCGACGTGCAGGCCCGCCCCGGAGGGGTACGGGAACATGTCCATGATGTACTTCTTGGGCCTGGCGGCCAGCTCGGCATCGCCGGCCAGGTCACCCTTCGGGTTCGGCGCCGCGTAGGTGCCCTCGGCGTCCCAGAAGTCCTGCCAGCGTGCCTCGATGTCGGCCGCCATCGCGGCCGTGTAGCGGTGCGGCGCGGCCACCTCGGCGGCAGCGGGGTTCGTCTCGCTCATGATCCTCAAAGCTCCATCGATCGTCTCTGCCTGCGGCTGTGACGTTGCGGGAAACGAAAAATCCCCTCGCACAGGAGGGGACGCCGCGCCGATGCCGACCACGGTCTCAGCGGTGGTCGGGACTGATCAGCGCGGCCCGCTAAGCAGAAGGCGTACGGCACGCATGGCGTTAGGGTACCGCAGCCGTTGAGCAGGAGGCGACGCGCTTACGTATGCCTTATGGGCACCGGGTGCCGCCCTCACCGATCCCGCCCGAGCGCACCGACCGCACCCGACAAAAGCTGAACCAAGGTCAAATATTACTTCGCGTAACAGTCACTAAGGGACATCACTACGGCCTCATTGTCGTTTGATAACAACGCAATAACTCAAACCTCGTACCCATCGGTATGGCACCACTTAGAGTGCGGCAGCGGGACCGCTTTCCCGAACGTTCGGAGTTGCCCCCATGAACCCTCACGACAGTACGGCGGACGACACGTTCGCGGAGTTCCTCAACTTCGGTGTGGGCGTCCTGTCGCTGGTCTGCCTCAGCTGCTCGGTGATCTGGGGACTCGTCGCCCAGGACCGGATCCTCCTCGACACACGCCAACGGCTCCTGGCGCAGGCGGTTCACCGGGTGACCGCGGCCGCGTCGATCGTCTTCCTCCTGGTGCACATCGGGGTCAAGCTCGCCCTCGACCACACCACGTGGATCGCCGCGATAATCCCCTTCGGGCTCCTGGCCACGAACGACGAGGTCGCCACCGGCAGGGGCTTGCTCATCGGCCTCGGCACCCTGGCCAGCATGCTCATGATCTTCGTGGGCGTCACCGGCATCCTGCGCAACCGCTTCGCCTCCCCGGCCCCGGTGGCGGCCCGCTGGCGGGCCATGCACATGCTGGCCTACCCGGCCTGGTGCGCCGCGCTGCTGCACGGCCTGTACGCGGGACGCGCGGCGAAGCCGGCCTTCATGATCCTGTATGGCCTGTCCGTGCTGGGCGTCACCGCGGCTCTGGCCCTGCGCGCCGCGCCGCGCCCGGTCAAGCGCCAGGTCGCCGACCGGATCGCCGCCTTCCTGGGCACCGAGGAGCGGCTGCGCCGCGAGGAGCTGGAGGCGAGCCGGGCCCGGGCGGCGGAGTCCACGGGCACGCTGCCGGGCTACGAGAACCAGCGGGGCACGCCGTCCCGGACGCGCATGACACCCCCGTACGAGGCGCCCGCAGCGGAGCCCGCGAACGGCTTCGCGGCCGCCTACCGAGCCGTCTCGACGCCCTCACGCGCACGCCAGCAGCAGTCTTTCGAGCAACCTTTCGATCAGCCTTTCGCGGCCGACCAGACCGCCCGCATGGATCTTCCCCTGGAGATGCAGCCCACGGAGTCCATCCCACGCGTCGACAGCGGCGGCAGCACCTCGGGCAGCTGGCCGATCCCGTCCCCGCCGCCGGTCGGCGAGGCGCCCCCGTCGGCGTACGACCCGCTCAACGACACCGGATACAACATCCCGGCCTATGGCAATTCGGGCGCCTCGGGCTACGGCTCGAGTGATGTGTACGACACCGGTGAGATGAACGCCGTCTACGAGACGTACTACCCCAACGACACGTACAACAACAGCGGTCCCGCCACTGAAACACTCCCCGGTGCCTCCTACGACTTCGACGCACCGGGTTCGGGCGAACCTTGGAACACGCCTTCCGGAGGCTTTAAGTGAACGAGGCCCTGCCCGACGTACCAGAAGTCCGCGTGGTCGGCCTTCCCCAGCTCACGTCGGGCTTCGACCTTGTGGAAAGACTCGACCTGCCCATGCACCTGAAGGTGCACGGGCCGCTCGAACCGATGGGCGGAGAGCAGCTCGCGCAGCTCTCCGAGCGCATCAGCCTGAAGGGCCGCGGCGGCGCGGGCTTCCCCTTCCACAAGAAACTGCGCTCGGTCGCCGAATCGGCGATCAAGCGCGGCGTACGGCCGGTCGTGGTCGTCAACGGCAGCGAGGACGAGCCGGCCTGCCGCAAGGACACGGTGCTGATCAACCGTGCCCCGCATCTCATCCTGGACGGCGCGCTGCTGTGCGCCGAGGCCCTGGGTGCCCGCACGCTCGTGGTGGGGGTCACCCGGGAGTCCACACAGCGCTCCATGGAGGCCGCGCTCGCCGAACGAGGGCTCAGCAACGGCCGCCGATCGGCGCTACGCGCGCGCGTGCAGCGCAATCCGGTCCGCATGGTCACCGGCGCCGCCGCGTCGCTGGTCCGCTCCATCGACGGCGGCCCGGCGATCCCAACCGGCCGCAAGGTCAGCGCCTCGCAGAACGGCGTCGGCGGCGCCCCCACCCTGCTGTCGAACGCCGAGACCTTCGCCCAGCTGGCGATCGCCGCCCGCATCGGCCCCGAGCGCTACGGCAACACCGGCCTGTACGACGAGCCGGGCACCGTCATGCTCACGGTCTCCGGCGCGGTCGCCCGCCCGATGGTGATCGAGGTCCCCACGGGCGTGCCGCTGCGCTACGTCCTGCAGCTGGCCGGCGCCCCGCCGGTCCCGCAGGGTGTGCTGACCGGCGGTTACCACGGCAAGTGGATCGACGCGGCGACGGTCAACGAGGCGATCGTCTCGCGCAACTCCCTGGACGCGGTGGGCGGTTCGCTGGGCGCGGGCGCGATCCTGCCGATCAGTCAGGAGACCTGCCCGCTCGGCGAATCCCTGCGCGTGGCGCAGTGGTTGGCCGAGGAGAGCGCGGGACAGTGCGGCCCCTGCTACCTCGGCCTGCCGGCCGCCGCGCGCGGCCTGGAGGACATCCTCAACGGCGGCGGCCCGGCCGCCCTTGAGGCGCTCAAGCAGGTCGCCAAGAACGTGAAGCGGCGCGGGGCGTGCTCGCACCCGGACGGCTCCGCGATGTTCCTGGAGTCGACCATCAAGGCGTTCACCGACGACCTGGCCGCGCATGTCCTCGGAAACGGCTGCGGACGGCCCGTGGAGGGCGTTCTGCCGCTCTTCGAGGGCGGCAGGATGCCGACGGGCATCCCGGCCGGCGGCGAGTTCGAGGAGAACGGCCCCAGCCGCCAGAAGATCTACGTCGACTGGACGCTGTGCCGGGGCCACGGCCTGTGCGCGGACATCCTCCCGGAGGTCTTCGAGCTGGGCGCCGACGGTTTCCCGACCGTCGCCCAGGCGCAGGTGCCGCGCTACGCGGAGGCCAAGGCTCTACGCGCGGTGCGCCGCTGCCCGGCGCTCGCCCTGCGCATCGAGGAGGACACCCGGTCGCAGGGGTCCACCCGCAACAACCTGCCGGTCCTCTCTCAGGGCCGCGGACGCCGCGCCCTGGGGCGCTGACACACACGACGAAGGCGGGTCATCCGAGAGGATGACCCGCCTTCAACTTTTGTGGAGCTAAGGAGAATTGAACTCCTGACCTCCTGCATGCCATGCAGGCGCTCTACCAACTGAGCTATAGCCCCTTGCAATGTTCCGCCGGGTTTCCCCGGCGGCGACGCCAACTTTACCGGCCCACCCGGTGGAGCACCAAATCGTTTCCCTTCTGTCCGGATACGGCAGCCGATGTCGGCTTACGCGGCCTCACGCCGTGACGAACGAGTAGAAGCGTTTGAGCGTGCAGTGTTCCTCGAGGAGGCGGCCGTAGATCGGCTCACCCTCCAGTTCGCGGTACGTCTCGATCGGGTCGCCCTTTATGATCAGCGCCCGCGCGCACTCCTCGCACCAGTACTGGTAGTCGGGGTTGACCGGCTCCATGTCACGGACGATCGGCGTCCCGCTGCCGCACCAGTCGCACTTTCGCCTGTGTGCACCCATCGATCAGCTCCAGATGTGGCCGCAGGCCGTGCACACGTAGGAGATTCCGCCGTTGTCCCCGAGGACTTGGGCGACGTGGACGGAACCGCAGGAAGGGCAGCTGAGGCGGACGACCGTGTCCCGTGTCGACGCTGCTTCGCGGAGGTGGCCGACCTCCACGAGGATGCTCGCAGGCATCACTACTCCCTCCCGTCGGGCCGCGCCCCCTTCCGGCCGTTTGATTCTGCCACGGCCGGACCAATACGGTCAGCGACGCCTCAGTACCAGTCCGGACACGGCACCCGCCGTGACCGCCCCGGGCAGCGCGAACGTGCACGCCACGGCGCCTCTGGAGAGATATACGCCTCGCAGGCCCAAGTGACTCAAGCCGGGAAGGCAGCAAAAAGATCCCGTCCCTCAAGGGACGGGATCTTTCATACCGTGGAGCTAAGGAGAATTGAACTCCTGACCTCCTGCATGCCATGCAGGCGCTCTACCAACTGAGCTATAGCCCCTTGCGCCACGCGGCGAACCGCATGGTGTTTCGCCCCGCTCGGCGGGGCGAACAAGAAGAACTTTAGCCTGCGACCTGCCGGAAAGTGAAATCCAGGTCAGTCGTCGTCACCGAGCACCGGCTCCGGGAGGGTGCCGGCGTTGTGCTCGAGGAGGCGCCAGCCCCTGACGCTCTCGCCGAGGACGGACCAGCAGCAGTTGGAGAGGCCGCCGAGGCTCTCCCAGTGCTGGGCCTCCAGGCCGAGGAGGCGTCCGATGGTCGTACGGATCGTGCCGCCGTGGCTGACCACGACGAGCGTGCCGTCGTCGGGCAGCTTCTCGGCGTGCCGGAGCACGACGGGGGCGGCGCGCTCGGCGACCTCGGTCTCCAGCTCGCCGCCGCCGCGGCGGACCGGCTCACCGCGCTTCCACGCGGCGTACTCGTCGCCGTGGCGGGCGATGATCTCCTCGTGGGTCAGCCCCTGCCAGACGCCCGCGTACGTCTCCCGCAGGCCCTCGTCGTGGGTGACGTCCAGGCCGGTGAGCGCGGCGAGCTCGGTGGCCGTGTGGGCGGCCCGCTGGAGGTCGGAGGCGACGATCGCGTCGGGCTGCAGGGAGACGAGCAGCCGGGCGGCGCGGCGGGCCTGGTTGACGCCGGTCTCGGTGAGGGGGACGTCCGTGGTGCCCTGGAAGCGGCGCTCCACGTTCCACGAGGTCTGGCCGTGCCGCCAGAGGATGACGCGGCGGCCGCGGCCCGGCTTCCGGTCGGCGCCGGCTTCCGAGAAGGCGCTCACCGCGGCTCCCCGAACTCGGCGGCTTCCTCCTCGGCCCGCAGCTTGGCGTGCGCCTCGGCCTTGCCGCGGGTCGCCTTGGCGTCGGCGGGCAGCTCGATCTCGGGGCAGTCCTTCCACAGCCGCTCCAGGGCGTAGAAGACACGCTCCTCGCTGTGCTGGACGTGGACGACGATGTCGACGTAGTCGAGCAGGACCCAGCGGGCCTCGCGGTCGCCCTCGCGGCGCACCGGCTTGGCGCCGAGCTCCTTCATCAGGCGCTCCTCGATCTCGTCGACGATCGACTTGACCTGGCGGTCATTGGGCGCGGAGGCCAGCAGGAAGGCATCGGTGATCGACAGGACGTCGCTGACGTCGTAGGCGATGACATCGTGGGCGAGCTTGTCGGCGGCCGCCTGGGCGGCGGTGCTGATGAGCTCGAGAGAGCGGTCGGTAACGGTCACTACAAGGCTTTCGGTCGGCGGTCACTTGCCACCAAGGGTCTCACGGACCGCCGAGGGCACCCCACGCGATTGATGGATCACACGTGGGGTGCGCCCCGGGCTATGAATCCGAGGGCTTGTAGTCCCGGCCCAGAACCACCGCCACGTCCGCGTTCGCGGAGACCGTGCCCTTGGTCACGGCGCTGTCGGGCAGGCCCAGGGTCTTGGCGACCTCGGTGGCGTTCTCCTTGTCGGCGGCGTCGCCGTAGAGGACCTTCGACGTGGACTGCGCGGCGGACGCCGTGCCGCCCTCCAGGAAGGTGAAGCCGCCGTTGAGGAGCACCACGCGGGCCTGTTCGGTGTTGTCCCTGACGCCGCTGGCGTTCTGGACGGACACGCTGACGGCCGCGTCCTTGTCGGGGCTCTTCGCGGTGCCGCCCAGCACGTCCTTGACCACACCGGCGCTGGCCTCGGTGTTCAGCGTGCCGTCGGCCTGGACGGGCAGCAGCGCGGTCTTGTAGTCGCCGCCCTTGGCGAGGTCGGCGAGCTTGGCGAGGAAGGTGCCGAGGTCCTTGTCGGTCAGCGGCGGCTCGATGATCTGCCCCAGCGTCTGCACGGTGACGGTCGCGCCCTGCGCGTCGGAGGACAGCTTGCGCATCACGCCCTGCATGACCTGACCGAACCGCTCCAGCTGGGCGTTCTGGGCCTCCCCGGGGGCGCGGTACGTGGCGTAGGCCACGGCCATCTTGCCGCTGAGCGTCTGGGCCTTGCCCTTGCTGACCAGGGGTGCCTCGCCCTTCTTGGCCTTCGGGTCGGGCACGTCGGCGTCGGTGTCGACCTCGATGTTGCCGACGAGGTCGACCAGGTTCTGCAGGTAGGGGGTGTCCAGGCGCCAGGTGCCCTCGATGTCGGTGCCGAGGACGGTGTCGATCGCGTCGCGCGTACCGGAGGAGCCGTCGTCGTCGACCGACTTGGCGAGGGTGGTCGTGTTGCCGTCGTCGTCCGTCAGGACGAGGGAGTTGGGCAGCAGGACGGTGGTGCCCTGCTTGGTGGTGGTGTTGTCGACGAGCAGTGCCGTGGAGGTGCCGCCCTGCGCGGTGTTGTGCAGGTGGACGACGATCACGTCGCGTTTCTGGGCGCCCGCGGCCGTCGCGGTTCCGGTCTTCGCGTCGGACGAGGACAGGCCGGGCAGCTTCCCGGCGTACCAGAGGTAACCGACGCCGCCGACCGCGACCAGCGCCAGGACCACGGTGAGGGCGATGAGGCGGCTGCGGGCGCGCCGCTTGGCCTCCTCGCGGCGCTCGGTGCGGTTCTCCGTGAAGTTCAGCCAGTCGATGACGTCCTCGGAGTCGCCGTCGGGCTCCTCGACGAAGGAGAACTGCTCGGTGTGGTACTCCCGTTGGGGCTCGGCGCGGTTGTTGTCCCTGGCAGGAGCCTCGGTCTGCCGCGGCTGCTCGGCCGGTCCGGCCTGCTGCGGGATGTAGGCGGTCTGCTCGGCGACACGGGGCTGCTGGCCACTGGCGGCGCTCTGGCCGTAGGGGTCGTACGACGGTGCCGGCCCCCCGGACTGCTGCGCACCGGTGCCGTACGGGTCGTAGGGCGGCACGGGGGCCTGCTGACCGGTGCCGTAGGGGTCGTACGACGGCGGCTGCTGCCCGCCGGTGGCGTACGGGTCGTATCCGTAGCCCTGCTGCTGCGCGTACGGGTCATACGGCTGCTGCGGTGCCTGCTGTTGCGGCGCGGCCTGCTGGTACACAGGCCGGCCGTACTCGTCGTAGCCGACGAGCTCGTACGGGTCGTCGTGCCGGCCGCCGTATCCCACGTCGTATCGGTCGTTCACCGGTGCCCCTCTCGGCTCACTCGCCGCGGTACAGCTCGCGCTTGTCGATGTAGCGCACGACTCCGTCCGGCACCAGATACCAGACGGGTTCGCCCTTGGCGACTCTCGCACGGCAGTCGGTGGAGGAGATGGCGAGGGCGGGGACCTCGACGAGCGAGACACCGCCCTCCGGGAGGCCGGGGTCGGACAGGACGTGGCCCGGCCGGGTGACCCCGATGAAGTGCGCGAGGGAGAACAGCTCCTCCGTGTCCCGCCAGGTGAGGATCTGGCCGAGGGCGTCGGCGCCGGTGATGAAGAAGAGGTCGGTGTCGGGGCTGAGCGCCTTCAGGTCGCGCAAGGTGTCCGTGGTGTAGGTCGGGCCGCCGCGGTCGATGTCGATGCGGCTCACCGAGAACTGCGGGTTCTCGGCGGTCGCGATGACCGTCATCAGGTAGCGGTCCTCGGCCGGGGAGACCTTGCGGTGGGTCTTCTGCCACGGCTGGCCGGTCGGGACGAACACCACCTCGTCCAGGTGGAACTGCGCGGCGACCTCGCTGGCCGCCACGAGGTGCCCGTGGTGGATCGGGTCGAACGTCCCGCCCATGACGCCGAGACGGCGCTTGCCGGGGTTCGACGGGCCGTTGCCCGGGCTGCTCGGCGTCTCTTTCGCCGGACCGGTAGGCATGTCCTGCTCTCCCATGCGTGCAGACCCTACCGGCCCGGCCTGAGGACTCCGGCCGACAGATCCCCGGACGGCCCGGCCCGCGGCCCCTGCCGGACGGCCGGAGTGGCTCAGCGGTCGCGGTTGAAACGAGTGGTGATCCACAGCAGAAGCATCAGGATGAGGAAGGCGCCGCCGCCGGTCACCCAGGGGTTGAGGCTCTCGTGGTTGCCGCCGTGCTCCTCGCCCTCGGCGGCGAGGGTGACCAACTGGGCTGCGGTGCTGTGGAAGCTCATCTTCGGCAGGACCTATCCGGTGTGGGCGGGATAAAGACGTCGGCTCATGGTAAGCGGGGGCCGCAAGAGCGATCACGCCGACTCCACCCTCGGGGAGGCTCCGGGGAACCTTCCCTTGCCCTCAGTCGTCTTTCCGCCTGTAACCCCGCAGCAGGAACCACGCGGTCAGCACACAGCCCAGCACCATCACGATCAGGACGACCCGGAGCAGATTCCCCGGCCCTTGCCGCTCGGCGGCGCTCGCGGCCTCGGTGAGCCAGGTGGGTCCGGGGTTGTGCTCCATGGCGCGGAACTCCTTCGCTGTAGTGCCCGTCCACGGTATCTCCGCCTAGGCTGGGCACTGCTTCGGGGGCGCAAAGGACCGCACAAGGGTCCGCAAAGGGCCACACAACGCACATGGGGGAAGACATGTCCGACGGCCACGAGCAGAACGGGCACGAGAACGTGCCGAGCAGGCAGCGCAGGCGCTTCCCGGGGATCTCCTCACGTGCGTACGAGCATCCGGCCGACCGCTCCGCCCTGGTGGCGCTGCGCAAGCTGAGCGGCTTCGACACGGTTTTCAAGGCGCTCAGCGGTCTGCTTCCCGAACGCAGTCTCCGGCTGCTGTTCCTGTCCGACTCGGTGCGCGTCTCCGACCAGCAGTTCGCGCACCTCAACGACATGCTGCGGGACGCCTGCTACATCCTGGACCTGGAGAAGGTCCCGCCGATGTACGTCAGCCAGGACCCGCAGCCGAACGCGATGTGCATCGGCCTGGACGAGCCGATCATCGTGGTCACCACGGGCCTGGTCGAACTGCTCGACGAGGAGGAGATGCGGGCGGTCGTCGGCCACGAGGTGGGGCACGCCCTGTCCGGCCACTCCGTGTACCGCACGATCCTGCTGTTCCTGACCAGCCTCGCCCTCAGGGTGGCCTGGATCCCGCTGGGCAACATCGCGATCATGGCGATCGTGACGGCGCTGCGCGAGTGGTTCCGCAAATCGGAGCTGTCCGCGGACCGCGCGGGTCTGCTGGTGGGCCAGGACCTGGAGGCCTCGATGCGCGGCCTGATGAAGCTTGCCGGCGGCAACCACCTGCACGAGATGAACGTGGACGCGTTCCTCAAGCAGGCCGAGGAGTACGAGGCCGGGGGCGACCTGCGCGACTCCGTGCTGAAGATCATGAACGTGCTGCCGCGCTCCCACCCCTTCGCCACCATCCGGGCGGCCGAGCTGAAGAAGTGGGCCGAGTCGCGGGACTACCAGCGGATCATGGATGGCCACTACCCGCGGCGCACCGAGGACAAGGACACCTCGGTCACGGACTCCTTCCGGGAGTCGGCGTCGCACTACGCCACGCACGTCAAGAGCTCCAAGGACCCGCTGATGAAGCTGGTCAGCGACATCGCCGGCGGGGCCGGGGACCTGGGCGGCCGGGTGCGGCGCGGGTTCGGCGGCTTCACCCAGTCGGCTCCGCCCAAGGACGAGCCGCCGACGGACACGCCGCCGCGGGACGACGACTGACGCCGGGGGATCAGACCTGACGCGCCCGGGGATCAGAGCAGACGCGAGGATTCACGCCTTCGGCTGTGCGCTCGTGGCCAGCGACCCGCACAGCGCCGTCGCGCCGCCCGTCGCGTACGGGTCCGTCCCGGCCGGGCCGCCCGCCTTCGCGGTCTGGCCGGCGAGCAGGGGCCGCAGACGGTTCGTGGAGTCCTCGGCGCAGGACAGGGGCCCGGCCTGGACGTAGGCGACGACGAGCTGGGCCGTGTTCAGGCGCAGGTCGTCGCGGTCGAAGCGGAAGTGCAGCTCGCGTCGGACGGTGAACAGGGAGGCCTCGGCCTTGTCGTCGGCGCCGGCCGGGCGCAGCGCGTACACGAAGGTGTGGTCCGCGGTGACCTCCAGCGTGGACGAGTCGGTCTCGGCGGCCTGGAGGGTGCCCTGGACCCGGATCCTGCGGTCGGCGAGTTCCGCCTCGGCCGGGTCGAAGCGAACCAGCCATCCGGTCGGGGCGTGCCGGCCGTCGGCGGCCGGATGGTCGAAGCTCTGGTCGAACTGGTCGAGTTGGTCCGTGTCGAGCAGGACCCGCACGGGACGGACCTGCTCGCCGATGAGGACCTCCGGGTAGAGCGAGGACCGGACGATGTAGTCCTTGGCGGTGGTCAGGGCGGCCACCACCTGGCTGTCCGAGAAGTGCTCGGTGCGCCGGGAGGCGGGCAGCGGAATGCCCTCGGCGCCGATGCGGTACTGCGCGGCGGGGCTGTGCGCGTACAGGTACTCGGGGTCGGTGTGCCCGGGCACCTTTCCCTGCGGGGCGAGCGGGATGACGGTCATCCGCAGCGGCTCGGCGGGCTGCCCGGCGGCGGGCTCCTGGTAGGGGTGCCGTACGCCCATGTAGATCGCGGTGCCGAAGGCGACGGCGATCAGCAGGACCAGCACCAGTGCCTGACGGGACAGCCCGCGGCGCAGCGGCGGGCGGCGGCGCACGGCGGGCGCGTGGTCGGCGATGCGCTCCTCGGCGGAGTACTCCTGGAGGCGGGCAGCACGGACGAACGACTCGTCGAAGACGACGGATCGGTACTCGTCCTCGCCACCTCCGGGGCCGCCCTCGGGTGTGCCCTCGGGTGGGTTTCCAGGCCCTCCCATATCTTCAGAGTAGGTCGCGGGGGGCTCGGGTAAACGCCCTGGTACACGACAAGTTCTGACAGGTTCTCAACAGGATCGGCAACCAGCCACGGGCCACTGCTCAGGGCGTACGGGCCGGTGCTCAGGGCGTGCGCGGGACCGCCGACACGGCCGGCTGGGAGTAGTCGGCCGAGGCGGAGGGCGCCGCCGACGTGCCCTGTTCGACGCCGGTCGAGGCGGGCGGCGGAGCCGGGGCGCGGCCACCGGAGGAGGCACTCCGGTACACCGCCGCGAAGGCCAGCGCGACCATGCCGATCCCCATCACGAGGGCGAGCATCCAGGCGACGGGGCGGTGCCAGCGGACCTGCTTGCCGTACGTCCCGGGGGCGCCGTAGCGGCCTTCGAGGATGTCGGCGTCGTCCAGGTCGTCGAGGTCGCGATCATGGCCGAACCGAGTGGGCTCGTACCCGTCCTCGTAGCGCTCGCCCCTGCCGTGCGCGCGGCGGGCCTCGGCCTCGGAGGCCTCCGCTCTCGCCTGGGCGGCGGCCAGGAGGCGTTCGACGGCGGTCGGCTCGTGCACCACGGCCGCCCGTACGAAGGCCTCGTCGAAGACCACGGAGGCGAACTCTTCGTCCGACACCCCGCGGTCGTGGTCGTCGTCGGGCTCCCAGCCGTCAGGGAACGGCGTGCCCCCCACGTCCTCCGGCACGGATCCAGAGTAGACCTGGGGGGTCATTTTGGGCAGACGGTATGGAAATTCATCCGTGGTTGAGACGCGGACGACATATGGACGACACGTCGCGCGAGCCCGCCGTACGACTCCTGGTGCGCCTCAGCGCCGTACGTGCCCGTCACCCGTGACGATGTACTTCGTGCTGGTCAGCTCGGGAAGGCCCATCGGACCGCGGGCGTGCAGCTTCTGCGTCGAGATGCCGATCTCCGCGCCGAAGCCGAACTGGCCGCCGTCCGTGAACCGGGTGGAGGCGTTCACGGCGACCGTCGTGGAATCGACCAGCTGGGTGAAGCGGCGGGCGGCCTGCTGCGAGGTCGTCACGATGGCCTCGGTGTGGCCGGAGGTCCACAGGCGGATGTGTTCGACGGCCTTGTCGAGGGAGTCGACGACCGCGGCGGCGATGTCGTAGGAGAGGTACTCGGTCTCCCAGTCCTCCGGCGTGGCCTCGACGACGGTGGCCTTGGAGTCCTTGGCGTACGCCAGCACCCGCTCGTCGGCGTGCACGGTCACGCCCGCCTCCGCGAGGGCGTCCAGGGCGCGGGGCAGGAACACCGGGGCGATGTCCTGGTGGACCAGGAGCGTCTCGGCGGCGTTGCACACGCTCGGCCGCTGCGCCTTGGAGTTGATCAGGATGTCGAGGGCCATGTCGAGGTCGGCGTTGGCGTCGACGTAGACGTGGCAGTTGCCGGTGCCGGTCTCGATGACCGGGACGGCGGACTCGGTGACGACGGTCTGGATCAGGGAGGCGCCGCCGCGCGGGATGAGCACGTCGACCAGGCCGCGGGCCCGCATCAGCTCGCGCACGCTCTCGCGGCTCTCCCCGGGCACCAGCTGGACGGCGTCGGCGGGCAGCCCGGCCCCGCCGACGGCGTCGCGGATCACCCGGACCAGGGCGGTGTTCGACTCGTACGCCGAGGCCGAGCCGCGCAGCAGCACGGCGTTGCCGGCCTTCAGGCACAGGGCGGCGGCGTCGACGGTGACGTTCGGGCGGGCCTCGTAGATGATCCCGACGACGCCGAGCGGGACGCGGACCTGGCGCAGGTCGATGCCGTTCGGGAGGGTGGAGCCGCGGACGACCTCGCCGACCGGGTCGGGCAGCGCGACGACGTCCCGGACGTCGGAGGCGATGGCCCGGACCCGCTCCGGGGTCAGGGTCAGCCGGTCGATGATGGCCTCGCTGGTGCCGGCCTCGCGGGCCTTGGCGATGTCCTTGGCGTTGGCCTCGACGATCTCGGCCGTCCGGACCTCCAGCGCGTCCGCGATGGCTTGCAGCGCGTCGTCCTTCTCGGCCCTGGGCAGCGGGGCGAGGTCGGCGGCGGCGGCCTTGGCGCGGTAGGCGGCCCGGGTGACCGGGGACATGGAGTCGTACGGCGAAAGCGTGGTCATGTAGGGAAGCGTAGTGCGCCGGACGGGTACGTTCACCGGGCTTCCACACCCCGAGACTGCCCTTTGCGCCTGAACCGGCGCCGCTCGCGGACGTGGTGCTCGCCGCGGGGGTTCCTCAATTGATGGTTACGGTCCGTGCTCCTGTCAGAACGGGTGCACCCCTACCGGCGTGGCAGGCGCCGGACCGTACCCCTCCGAGATGCGCTGGTGGTAGGTCTGGCGGTCGATGACCTCCAGGCCGACGATCTCCCAGGGCGGGAGTCCCGCGCTCTGGCGGTGCTCGCCCCACAGGCGCAGGGCGACGGCTGCCGCGTCGTGCAGGTCGCGGGCCTCTTCCCAGTACCGGATCTCGGCGTGGTCGTTCGCGTATCTGCTGGTCAGGAGGAAGGGGTGGTCGTGGGCGAGCTGTTCGAGGGCGCGCCGGACCTCCTTGAGCGGGGCCTCGTCGCCGGAGACGCTCAGGGTGACGTGCCACAGGCGGGGCAGGTCCTCGGGTTCCCCGCCCTCGTAGCGGTCGCCGGCCGCGACGCTGGTCAGGGCACGCTCCTCGCCGGCCACGCGCGAGGAGGCGCCACCGGCACCACCGCGGGACGCCGCCGCCCCAGGGCGCACTCGTCTCACGACGGCCTCCTTTACGCACAGGTCGAGTGGTGCTCGTAGGGAACGTCTCCCTGAGACAAAGTTGAGCAGGCCGCAAGGGCTCGTGTGGCGGTTTTGCGGAACGTCCACCTCAGGGCGACGACCGTGTCGGGGCGTTCACCCCGTTTTCGGGTGTCCCGGACCGGGCCGGGCCGCGGGCCTTCAGGGGTGCAGGATCACCAGATCGTCGCGGTGCACGACCTCGCGTTCGTACGCCGGGCCGAGCTCGCGGGCCAGTTCCCGGGTCGAGCGGCCGATCAGCCGCGGGATCTCCTTGGCGTCGAAGTTGACCAGCCCGCGGGCCACCGCGTGCCCCTCGCCGTCGCGCAGTTCGACCGGGTCGCCCGCGACGAACTCGCCCTCGACGGAGGCGATTCCGGCCGGCAGCAGCGACTTGCGGCGCTGCACGACCGCGTGCACCGCGCCGTCGTCCAGCGTCAGCGAGCCCTGCGGGGTGGACGCGTGCTGGAGCCACAGCAGCCGGTCGGCGGACCGCTTGCCGGCGGGGTGGAAGTAGGTGCCGGTGTCCTTGCCGGACAGCGCGTCGGCCGCGTGGACGGCGCTGGTCAGCACCACGGGGATGCCGGCGGCGGCCGCGATCCGGGCCGCCTCGACCTTGGTGACCATGCCGCCGGTGCCGACGCCGGCCTTCCCGGCGCTGCCGATGTCCACACCGGAGAGGTCGGCGGGCTCCCGCACCTGAGCGATCCGCGAGGTGCCCGGCTTGCTGGGGTCGCCGTCGTACACGCCGTCCACGTCGGACAGCAGGACGAGCAGGTCGGCGTGGACGAGGTGGGCGACGAGGGCGGCGAGGCGGTCGTTGTCGCCGAAGCGGATCTCGTCGGTGGCGACGGTGTCGTTCTCGTTGACGATCGGGCAGGCGCCCATCGCCAGCAGCTTGTCGAGGGTGCGGGAGGCGTTGCGGTGGTGGGCGCGGCGGCTCATGTCGTCGGAGGTCAGCAGCACCTGGCCGACCCGGACGCCGTAGCGCGCGAAGGAGGCGGTGTAGCGGGCCACGAGCAGGCCCTGGCCGACGCTGGCGGCGGCCTGCTGGCGGGCGAGGTCCCTGGGGCGGCGGCGCAGGCCCAGCGGTGCGAGCCCGGCCGCGATGGCGCCGGAGGAGACCAGCACGATCTCCTTCTCGCCGCCGCTGCGGCTCTTGGCGAGGACGTCGACGAGCGCGTCGACGCGGTCGGCGTCCAGACCGCCCGAGGCGGTCGTCAGCGACGAGGAACCCACTTTGACGACGATCCTGCGGGCCTCGCGCACGGCCTGCCTTACCCCTGCCACCTTGGTCTTCCGTCCCCTCGCGTCACTCGGGCCACCCCGTCCGCAATCTACGCGACGGGGGTCCGGCGGCGCGCGTCGGTTTCAGTCCCCGGACACCAGGAGGTGACTCGCTGCTCACGCTTCGCATACGGCAAAAAGGTTGTACTGGTTGCTTATAGAAATCAAAGTCTGGCAAAACTTAAGTTGAAGGATGTGTCACAGAATGTTCACCGCGCGAAGCGGATTCTCCTCAGATCGGGGAAGAGCCCCTACGACGTCGTTCCCGTCGAGGAAGCCCTCCACCGGGATGTCATCGCCACCAACTCCGGCAACCTGATCTTCAGTGACGCCGCCCACAAGATCCTCGAGACTCCGCGCGCGGAGGTGGTCTCGAACGGCATTCGGACCGACGTGGCCGCGGCGGGGCGGATCAACGAGCAGTACGACGCCTTCGTGGTGCCGCTGGCCAATGCCTTCCGGCCGTCGTTCGAGCCGCAGCTGAAGCGGCTGACACGGCTGATCGGCAAGCTGCGGATCCCGGTCGTGGTGCTCGGGGTCGGCGCGCAGGCCGGGCTGGACTACAACCCGGCGCGGCTGAAGCCCATGGAGCCGGCCGTGCGCGAGTTCGTCTCCGCGGTGCTCGACCGCAGCGCCTCGATCGGGGTGCGGGGCGAGTTCACCGAGAGGTACCTGAAGGACATGGGCTTCAGGGACGTCGAGGTGATCGGCTGCCCGTCTCTGTTCCTGTACGGAAAGGAACTCGCCGTACACAAGCGGGCGCCGGGGCTGACCGCCGCGTCCCGGATCGCGGTCAACGGCTCGCACAACGCGGTGCAGAAGCAGGGCCTGGACCGGATCATCCGCCGTACCCACGAGCGCTACCCGCATCTGCGCTTCATCGGCCAGAACCTCAGTGACGCACGGCAGCTGCACTGGCGGGACCTGTCGGACCCGAACGGCCGGGTGACGGCGATGCCGACGCACCCCGACCACCCGATGTACCGGGAGGGCAAGGCCCGGGTCTACATCGACCCCGTCACCTGGATCGACGATCTGCGCGGCTTCGACTTCTCCTTCGGCTCGCGCATCCACGGCAACATCGCGGCGCTGCTGGCGGGCACGCCCGCGACCGTGCTGTGCGGCGACTCGCGGACGCTGGAGCTGTGCCGCTACTTCGACATCCCGCACCGACTGATCGACGGGCTGTCCGAGAACCCCGAGGACAGCGACCCGGCGCGGCTGTACGAGGAGGCCGACTTCACCGGGCTGATCAGCGGTCACCACGAGCGCTTCGAGCGGTTCACCGCGTTCCTGGACAAGAACGGTCTGGAGAACACCTTCACGCACGGCGACGGCGGCGCGGCCTTCGAGCAGCGCATGGGGTCGCTGGCCTTCCCGGCCGGCATCCGCCCCTGGAACGACACCGACCTCATCTCCCTCACCACGCGGTTCGGCTGGCTGTACAGCCGTATCGACGAACTGTCCAAGGACAACACGAAGCTGAAGCGGGAGCTGGCGCGGGTGAAGTCCGACGCCAAGGCACCGGCCGCGCCAGTGCCGTCGGCGTCCGTGTACCGCCGGGCGCGGCGGATCGTGGGGCGGCCGATCCGGAAGGTGATTCAGTCGGGGCGGGGGTAGCGCTCGAGACGCCCTAACCCCCGCAGTCACTCCAACTCCCTGGACACGTGCGTGTCGTCCGGTGGTCGGCGTGCGTTAACCCGGACGCACGACGTCCTGCGCCGACCTTGGAGTGACCGCAGTGCCTGTTCCCCTCCCCCTCCGGCAGACCTTGGTCAGGGCGCTCGTCGCGGCCGTTCTCGCGGCCGCGTTCGCCGTCCAGGCCATGGCGGCCCTTCGCCCGCACGTCCCGTCGCTGCTGGCCGCGACGGTCGCCTCGCTGGCCGTCGAGGGTGTCCTGTACCGGTGGCAGCGCAGCATGGTGTCGCTGTTCGCCAAGTCGCACGCCGATCTCAGCGTGCGGCACGTGCTGCGCGACCTGCTGCTGGTCGTGGGCCTGCTGCGACTGGGCGGCCAGGACCGGGAGACGGCGTACGCCCCGCTCGTCGTCGGGCTGCTCGTCTTCTACGCGCTGCACTGCGCGATCCAGGCGGTCTCGGTCCTGGTCCGCCGCACCCGCACCCTGCCGGTCGTCACCCGGAACATCGACGCCTCCGCGCTGCGCCTGTCCCCCGCCCCACCCCTCCTGCTGCGCCGCCCCGGCCACCGCCTGCTGGTCTTCGGTCTGCCCGCCACGGCAGGACTGCTGGCCACGGCGGCCACCGACGAGCCCGGCTGCGCGGCCTTCGGGATCGCCGTGTCCCTCGGGCTGGCGCTGAAGGGCCTGTACGACCTTCTCGTACGGCTGCTGCCGAGCCGTCGTCCGGCGAGCGAGCAGGAGGTACTGGACTGGCTCGACGCGTGGCTCGCCGAGTACAAGCCCACCGTCGGCCTGTACTTCTCCGGCGGCGCGTCGTCGGCGTACCAGGCGAACATGTGGCTGGAGCCGCTCGCGAACGTGGACGGACGGCCGCTGATCGTGCTGCGCGAGCGCTTCATGGTGCAGAAGATCGCGGCGACCGACATTCCCGTCCTGTGCCTGCCGAAGGTCTCCACCCTGATGCGCCTGGAGCACTCCACGCTCCAGGCCCTGATCCACCCCTCGAACTCCGGCAAGACCTCCCAGGTGCTGCGCATCCCCACGATCAAGCACACCTTCGTCAACCACGGCGAGAGCGACAAGCTGTCGTCCTGCAACCCGTACGCGAAGGCCTACGACGAGGTGTGGGTGGCAGGGCCCGCGGCGCGCGAGCGGTACGCGGCGGCCGAGGTCGGCGTCGAGGACAAGGACGTGGTGGAGATCGGCCGCCCGCAGCTGGATGCCGTACGGCCGTACGCGGGCCCGCCGACCGGGCCCCGCGGCGGAGCCGCTGATGGACACGTCGCCACGGTCCTGTACGCGCCGACCTGGGAGGGCTGGGACGGCAACCCCGGCAACACCTCGGTGATCGAGGCCGGCGAGAACCTCGTACGGGCGTTGCTGGCGGATCCCGGCGTACGGCTGCTGTACAAGCCGCATCCGCTGACGGGTTCCGTCGATCCCCGGGCGGGGGCGGCGGACCTCAGGATCCGGGAGCTGGTCCGGGCGGCGAACCGGGAGCGGACCGGTGAGCGACCCGCCCCTGACGGCGAACTCGCCCTCCGAGCAGGCGAATTGGACCGGCTCACCACGGCCGACTACCGCACCGCTGCCGACCAGGTCGAACGGATGCTGTCGCAGTCGGCGCCCGAGCCGGGGCGGGCCGAGGCGGTGGCACGGGCCACGGCCGCCTGGGAGGAGGCGTACTGGGCCTCGCTGCCGGAGTGGGAGCACCAGGTGGTCACGGACGTCCGGCCCACGCTGTACGCCTGCTTCAACCGGGCCGATCTGCTGATCAGCGATGTGTCGAGCGTGGTCAGCGACTTCCTGGCGAGCGGCAAGCCCTATGCGGTGGCCAACACCAGCGGGCTGACGGAGGAGGTGTTCCGCGAGACCTTCCCGACGGTGCGCGCGGCGACCGTACTGGCGCCGGACGCGGCGGGAGTGCCCCGGTTGCTGGACGCCGTACGGAATCCGGAGCGCGACGAACTGGCCGAGGCGCGCGCCGAGTTGAAGCGGCACCTGCTGGGACCGGACGAACCGGCGTCGCAGGAGCGCTTCAACGAGGCGGTACGGGCGCTGTGTTCGGCGGCGCGGGAGCACCGGGCGCGGATGGCGGAGCGGCTCGCGGCGGAGTTCCCCGGGCAGCGGGGGCCCGTGGAGGAAGTGCCTGAGCTGGACCCCACCGCGGAGACCTGATCCGGGTCAGGCCGCCGTGCGCATGTCGCGTGAGGGCAGGATGCGGCGGGCCTTGCGGACCGCCCGCTGCATGAACGAGTCGAGCGGGTCGTCGCGGTAGCCCGGGAAGACGCGGGCCTCGCGTGCGTCGGCGAGGTAGACGGAGTCCGGTATGCCCGCCTTGCGGTTACGGAAGTGGGGGTAGACGAGGTAGAGGCGGCGGCCCTTCTTCTCCATGAGGGCCGGGGCCTGCTTCTTGGCCTTGACGAACTTCACCACGTCGAGGAGGAGGTCGGGCCGCTCGGCGGCCACCAGGTGCAGTCGCAGGCGCTCGTGGACCTTGAGGCGGCGGGCGACGCCCTCGTGCCAGTACGCCCTCATCAGCGGCTTCGCCAGTTCGAACTTGTGCCGCCGGACCTCTTCGCTGTCCGTGGCGTACTTGGGGCCGAACTGCGGGAGCAGCGTGACCAGGAACGGGCGGACCATGAGCACGTCACGCTTGGGGCCCGCGGGGAGCATGTCCGCGATCAGTTTCATCAGGGCGCGCGCGGAGTCGAAGCGCAGGGCGTAGCTGCCGCTCTTGGTCACGTGCTTGCCGTCGTCGCGGCCCACCAGGTAGTAGCAGGTGTGGTCGGCGACCACGGAGACGCCGTCGGCCCGCAGGTAGGCCTCCATCGTGAACAGCGCGTCCTCGCCGGTGAACAGGGACTCGTCGAAGCGCATGCCGTGCCGGTCAAGGAGCTCGCGGCGAAAAAGCTTCTGCGCGCTCAGCGTGAACTTGATGTTGGAGGAGAAGACGTCGGTGCGCCCGACGGTCTTGCCCCACATCGACTTCGGCGCGCTGCGGTTGACGCCCTCGACCTTGCCGAGGACGACGTCCGTGCCGTGCTCGTCGGCCATGGCGACCATGCGCTGAAGGGCCTCGGGGCCGAGCCGGTCGTCGGCGTCGAGGAAGAAGACGTAACGCCCCGCGGCCTTGCCGAGGCCGACGTTGCGCGGGCCGCTGGGGCCGCCGGAGTTCTCCTGCCGGATCACCGTCACCGGCATGGCCGCGCGGGCCGCGAACTCCTCCAGGTACTCCCCTGTCCCGTCCGTCGAACCGTCGTCGACGGCGAGGACCTCGATGCGCTTCGGGTCGATGGTCTGTGCCTCCACGGATGCCAGGCACTCGACCAGATACGGCATCGCTTCGTACGCCCCGATGATCACAGTCACATCAGGCTGCGCAACGGTCACTCTTGTCCCCTTGTCACGGAAATATTCCCCCGTATCGCCTCATGGCAACCTCCTAGACGGATGACCGGGGAAATCGGTTGCTCGCCTCTCGTCATTTCGTGACCCAGTTCACATGGCGAACGGACAGGAATCGACAGCGGCGGACAACAGGCGTACGCAAAAGGGCCCGGTCCTCGAGGACCACCCTCGAGGACCGGGCCCTGTGGCCAGAGCTGTCAGCCCGCGGTCACGCCGTCCGCCTCGCCGGCCGCCGACGCCCGCTGCCCGGGCACCGCGTTCGCCAGTTCCGCCTCGGCCTCCGCCGTGCCGGCCGCGGCCCGTTCCTGGCCGACGTTGCGCGTCTCGGCCTTGAGCGCCAGGTTCGTCACCGCGGTGTTGAACTGCTCGATGGACGTCGGCTCGTCCGGGCCCAGCAGGTACCGCTTGAGCTCACCGCGGTCCTCGGCCAGCGGGTCGGACGCGGGATCGCGTACGGCGTCCAGCAGGCCGCCCAGCTCGGCCGCGCTGTTGGACAGGATCACCGCGGCCCGCACGGCGGTGTTCTGCCGCTTGAACTCCTCCACACCGAGCTCGGCGGAGTCGGTGACGGCGTACGGCTTGCCGCTCGCGATGAAGTCGGAGACCACGCTGGAGATGTCGGAGACCATCGCGTCCGAGACGTTGAAGCAGTCGTACAGGCGCGGCTCGGCGCCCGTGATGACGCGGTGCTCGTAGGAGGGGAAGGAACGCCAGTAGGCGTCGTTCCACTCGGCGCGCAGCCGGGCGATCTCCTGGTGCTTCTCGACGTCGACCAGTCCGTCGCGGGTGGCCTCGGCCTCGTCGCCCTTCTCGGTGCCACCGCCGGACAGCTCGGCGAGGCGGGCCTCGATGCGGGCCAGCTCTTCATTGGCACGGTCCTGGGCGGCGGTGTCGGCCGTGAACCGGGAGTCGGTGGCGCGCTCGGCGGCGGCCTTCCGCACCAGGGCGGTGATGCGCTGGTGGGCGGCCTTGGCCTGCGGGCTGCGGGTGCCGGTGAAGGGGTGCGGCTTGTACAGGACGCGGACCGGCGGATCGGCCTTGACCAGCCTCTTCACGATGTTCTCGCCGGCCAGCAGGATCGAGGTGTTGCCCGGGTTGTCGTCCCAGCCCTCCCAGGTGGGGGCGTACAGCACCGTCGGCGTGCGGCCGTCCGGAACGCCCTGCCGGGTCTGGATCGGCGCCAGCTGCGGGCGGCCGACCTCGACGATGTCGTCGTCACGGACGCCGACGTCGGCGATGGCGTAACGGTCGCGGCCCGCGCGACCGGCGGTCCACACCTCGTCGTAGACCTTGCTGAACGGGTTGACGCTGGCCAGCTTGTCGCTGTCGCCGTGGCCGATGAAGACGTGCTTCATGGTGGGCACGCGCAGCATGTGGATGTTCTTGCCGACGTTCGCCGCGTACAGCGTGACGCGCACCGTGGACAGGTCCATGTTCATCAGGTGCACCCCTCCGGGCACGCAGATGACGGGGACCGTGGTGGGCGCCAGGTTCGCCAGGATGACCCGCTCGCGCAGGATGATCAGTGGCCTGGAGTCCAGCTGCTCCATGGTCTCCAGCCACATGTTGACCTGGTACGCGGAGTCCTTGGAGCCGGAGAAGTACAGCACCGTCTCGGGCTGGTACTCGCGCAGCCACTCGTCGACCGCGTCCAGCACCTTCTCGGCGTTCGGCGGGGTCTTGTGACCGCGGACGTACGGGACGAGCTTGAGGACGTACCCGGTGCTCAGGCCGAGGGTGATGCCGATGCCGTAGAAGCCGAACGCGGCCGAGTCCATGGCGGCGGAGACGAGGATGCCGGCCACGGCCGCGAGGTCGAGGTGGAGCATCTTCTCGGCGGAGCGGTGCAGCAGCCTCTTCGGCGGGGCGTCCGGGATGCGGATGCGCGAGGCCAGGTCGACGTTGCGGGTGGCGACCGGCATACGGCGGCGGTTGCGGATCAGGGTGACCAGGGCGCCGTGCGGGGCCTGGAGGCCGTAGAAGGCGATGAAGCAGGCGATCGCGCCGTAGTAGATCAGGTTGTCCGCGAGGGACAGCCGGGCCAGCAGCAGGATCAGCAGCAGCTGCCGGATCAGGAAGCGGATCGACAGGCCGGCCCGTACCTTGCTGAGGCGGTTGATCAGATAGCTGCCCTTGCGGTGCAGATAGTGGTCCGCCAGGTACGTCACGGCGGCCGCGGCGGCGAAGGCGGGAACGCTCGGGACGAGCGCGGCCAGCATGAGTGCCGGGAAGCCCAGCATCATGAGAGCCGCCGCGGCCAGCTCGGCCGCGCTGCCCACCCGGGCGACGCGAATAGCGGTGGATATCACGGAGAACCTGCTCTGGGAGGGGTGCCGGTTGTAAAAGCCGAGAACGTCCGGAAAGCGAATGGTGAAGGCTCCGGGGAAAGTACGGATTCAGGCCCCTGCGAACACTCCCCGAACGGGAAGCCACAGAGGCCTGAATGGCAGACGACTATTTGCTGTTGATTATGCCACGCCGTCCTGGCGGTCCAGGACGGAGGCCAGCGCATGCTCGAAGCCGGAGGCCTTCCCGGCGGCCGCCGTCGGGTCCTGCTGGCGGACGTCGATGACGTGCCCGGTCAGCTCGGACAGCAGCACGTCGAGCGAGGTGCGGGCCACGGCCTCGGAGGAGAGCAGGCTGCCCGAGGGCTCCTGGCCGAAGGCCTTGGTGCGCATCGGGGTGGCGGTGCGCTCCGGGTTGATGCAGTTGACGCGGATGTCGTCGCCCGCCCACTCGTCGGACAGGGCCTGGGTGAGGTTCACCATGGCGGCCTTGGTCGAGGAGTAGAGGCTGTACTCGGCACGGCCGCGGGTGTAGCTGCTGGAGGTGTACAGCAGCAACTGCCCCTTGGTCTCGGCCAGGTACTTGTAGGAGGAGCGCGCGATCTGCACCGGGGCCAGGTAGTTGACCTTCAGCGCTTCCTCGATGGTCGCGTTGTCGGTCTCGGCCAGCTTGCCGATGCGCAGCACGCCCGCGGTGTTGACGACGTAGTCGATGCGCCCGGTCTCGGCGTACGCCTTGGACAGCGCGTCGTCGACCTCCTCCGGGTTCTCGACGTGGGTGCCGGTGGTGGAGCGGCCCAGCGCGTACACCTTGGCGCCGTAGGACTCGGCGAGTTCGGCGATGTCCTTGCCGATGCCGTAACTGCCGCCGAAGACGACGACCGTCTTTCCGGTCAGCAGCTCGCGGTAGGCCTCCTCGGAGACCTGCTCGGGCGCGGCGGTCGAGGCCAGCTGGAACAGCTTGTCGGCGATGAAGACGTCGACGGGCTGGGTGACCTTCATGTTGTACTCGTCGCCCGCGACGACGTGGATCGGCACGTCCGGCAGGTACTTGAGTACGACGGTGCAGTCGTCCGTGGCCTGGAAGTTGGG
Source organism: Streptomyces sp. NPDC002838 (assembly GCF_040295365.1). Classification (NCBI taxonomy): domain Bacteria; kingdom Bacillati; phylum Actinomycetota; class Actinomycetes; order Kitasatosporales; family Streptomycetaceae; genus Streptomyces; species Streptomyces sp. NPDC002838. The sequence continues at coordinate 91,537 of NZ_JBEOVF010000038.1, forward strand.
GTCGCCGGCGGCGACCTCGTAGGCGCGGCGGATGGTGGACAGCTTGAAGGCCTGCGGGGTCTGGCCGCGGCGCAGCCGGGAGCGGTCCGGGATCTCGGTGATGAACTCGCCGTCCTCGCCGTGCGTGCGCGTGACGATGATGGTGTCCGCGGACGGGATGGCGACGTCGACGGCCTGGTAGCGCTCCAGCGCGGCGACGCAGTCGTCGATGACGCGCTGCGACAGCAGGGGGCGTACGGCGTCGTGGAACAGGACGTTGACGTCCTCGCCCTCGGCCAGCCCCTCACCCAGGGCGTCGATGGCGCGCTCGGTGGTCTCGTTCCGGGTGGAGCCACCCTCGATGATCTTCTTGACCTTCTGGAACCCGGCCTTGGCGACGATCTTCTCGATGTCGGGCACGTAGCCCGGCGCCATCAGCACGATGATGTCGTCGATCGAGTCGGCCTTCTCGAAGGTGGTCAGGGTGTGCTCGATGACTGCCTTGCCGGCGATCTTCAGCAGCTGCTTGGGGATCGACAGACCCACCCGCTGGCCGGTACCACCGGCCAGGATCACTGCGGTGGTACGGGGCTTGGCTATGTGCTGTGACACAGGTGACCTACCTTGGGGCGACAGGGAACTTGGAAATGGTCCCACTTCGGGTAACCGCAGTGCAAGGTGAGCGACCGTCGCCGCATATGTGCGCGCAACCTGTCATTCACCTTGGACTGCTGGTGATTGGCGAACCGTTCCGTCGACGGCGTCACCGGCCCGTGAAAATGCTGTGAGTAAGTCCACAGCTCAGCGCTGTCGCAGCCGTCGCAACCGCTTCAGACCGCACTGCCCGAGCACCTTCACCAGTTCCTTCGACGTGGTCTGGTGAACCGTACGCGCCTGGCCGGCGCGGTGTGCCCGACCGGCGCCGCCGCGGCCGCCGCGAGCAGTCCGTACAGGGCCTGAGCGGCCGCCTCGGGTGTGATGCGCGGCTCGCCGGCCGTCCGCTTCGGCGGTTTCGGTACGGCGGACAGGAGCGCCGGATCACCGGGTACGCGCACGCCCGTCGCCCCGATCCGCCGCGCCATCTCCGCACCGATTTCGGCGGCGGCCTCTACGGCCCATTACGGCGTGCCGATCTTCACTTCTTCGGAACCTGAGGTACACGTGTTCTTCATGTGCATTACGGCGCCGTATCGGACAAGTTGTGAATGGAGCTCGTCCGGGAGGCCATTGCCACGGAATTCCACATTAAGATTCCGCAGCATTTCGGTCTCGGCGAGGGTGGGGGAACGATTCGCCGTGTCCGGGACCGGCTGGAGGAGATTCCCCGGCAGTCCGAGGAGTTGCTCGAAGGTGCGCAGCAGACCGCCCCGGTCGCGGTCGTCGACCACGAAGACGGTGCCCCGTTCCGGGCCGACCGCCCGGGCCCAGCGCTGCACCAGGCTGCCACTGCGAGGGCATGATCTTCGCCAGCGGGCGCAGGGTGACCACGCGTGCACGCGGTCGCACGGGGCGGGCGCAGGCGGCCAGGACGGCTTCAATCGGGTGCCTGGTGGCGGCCGGGAAGACGACGCCGTGCTCGGCCATCGCGTCCTTCGCCGCGAACGGCGCGCCCTGGATCGCGGTCGTGCCGGTCTTGTGCGGGCCGATGTGCGGCAGTCGGGTGCCGGTGGGGAGCGGGGCGATCCCGCCGTTCACCGGACGGTCGTGTGTCCTGCGGTCCGTCTCCATGGTGAGGGGGCGGTAAGAGGACCTCCTGAGACTGCGCTGAGAGAGGCCTGGGACACGGGTGAGTCCCAGGCCTCAGCAGTTGTCGTCAGACGAGCCGGACGCCCGGTCGGCCCGCGTCCATCCGCAGCTTGGCCAGCGTGCTCGGCGTCGACTTGGGCTGACGGACCGTGTCGACCACCCTCACCCGCGCGTCGATGCCGTCGCGGCGGATGTCGAGGAGGTGGTAGCCGCGGTGCGCGTCGAGCAGCTTCCAGTGCGGGTTGTCCGCCATCCGCGGGTCCCACTCCTTGCGGAAGGCCGCCTGGTCCTGGTCGCCGTTGCTGGAGATGGAGGTGCCGACGAACTCGGCGCCGACGACGGCGGAGTCGGGGTTGGCGAAGTCCTCCTTCAGGTCGCTGATCATCGTCAGGTGCCGGTCGCCGGTGAGCACGACCGGGTTGCTGACGCGCTTGAACTCCTTCAGGAACTGGTTGCGTTCGACCTGGTAGCCGTCCCAGGCGTCGTAGAACCAGAGCTTGCCCTCGCCGACCTGCAGATCGGTCTCGGCCATCATGATCTGCGAGGCGATCAGATTCCAGCGGGCGGGCGAGTCGCGCAGCCCGTTCAGCAGCCACTTCTTCTGGTCGGCGCCGAGCATCGTCAGCTTCGGGTCCTGGGCGCCGGCCTGGCTGGTCGCCTGGTCGCTGCGGAACTGCCGGGTGTCCAGCACGTTCAGCCGGGCCAGGCGGCCGAACTCCAGGCGGCGGTACATCCGGATGTGCGGTCCGTTCGGTACGGCCGTCGCGCGCACCGGCATGTGCTCGTAGTACGCCTGGTAGGCCGCGGTCAGCCGAGCCACGAACGCGGCGTGCGTCTGCTTGTCCGGGTCCTGCGGGATCTCGCCGGCGAAGTCGTTGTCCACCTCGTGGTCGTCGAAGGTGACCACGAAGGGCGCGTTCGCGTGCATGGTGGCGAGGTCGGGGTCGGTGCGGTACTGGGCGTACCGGTTGCGGTACTGGGCCAGGCTGAACGGCTCCCCGGTGCCCTCGTGCCGCCGTACGCCCGTCGCCGACGGCGTCGACTCGTAGATGTAGTCGCCGACGAACAGCACGATGTCGGGATCCTGGGCCAGCATGTCGGCGTACGGTGTGAAGTAGCCGTGCTGCCAGTTCTGGCAGGAGGCGAGTGCGACCTTCAGGTTGCCGCCGGAGCTGGACCAGGAGGGCGCGGTGCGGGTGCGGCCGGTCCGGGAGAGCTGGCGGCCGGCGCGGAAGCGGTACCAGTACGTACGGCCCGGGCGCAGGCCCCGTACATCCACGTGAACGCTGTGCCCGTACTCGGGCCGGGCCTGGGCGGTGCCCCGGCGGACGACCCTTCTGAACTTGGCGTCCTCGGCGAGCTCCCACCGCACCGCGACCGCGCGGTCGGGCATGCCGCCGCCGTTCAGCGGGTCCGGTGCGAGCCGCGTCCACAGCACGATGCCGTCCGGCAGCGGGTCACCGGACGCGACACCGAGCTTGAACACGCCGTCGGGCAGCGGGGGTTCGGCTGCTCGGGCGGTGCTCGGCAGCCACAGCTGGGCGGAGGCCGTGGCGCCGAGCACGGCGGCTCCGGCGGTCAGAAAACGGCGTCGGTCGGGCGATACTGCTCCCGTCATCGGGCGAACTCCCTTGCCTCGCTGGCCTCTTGGACACTGCGAAGCTCACCCGCCGGGCGGTCCGCCCGCTGAACACACACCTGCGCGTGCATGACAGATAGGGAGACAACAGAAGACCCGTTGCGACACGGGAACCACACGGTGAACGCGAGTTGGTCGCAACGGGTCTTACGGGGTGTCAGTTGACAGAGGTGGGAGTGCTGTTCAGTGGGCGAACCGCGAGCCGAAGCGGTCGCCCGGAACGGCCAGAACGGTTAAAGCGGCCGGAACGGCCAGACGGGTTGGAACGGCTGGAAGGGCCGGGCCGCTGGACCGGTCAGAACGGCTCGAAGTCGTCGAACTCCTGTGTCGCCTCGTCCCGCTCCGCCTGCCGGTCCCGGCGACGCTGGGCCGCGGGGCGCGGGGCCTCGAAGCGGTGGTCCTCGCCACGGCGGCCCAGCATCTCGGCGCCGGTCATCATCGACGGCTCCCAGTCGAAGACGACCGCGTTCTCCTCGGGCCCGATGGCGACGCCGTCGCCCGACCGGGCGCCCGCCTTCATCAACTCCTCTTCCACACCGAGGCGGTTGAGACGGTCGGCCAGGTATCCCACGGCCTCGTCGTTGTTGAAGTCGGTCTGCCGCACCCAGCGTTCGGGCTTCTCGCCCCGCACCCGGAACAGCCCGTCCTCCTCGCGCGAGACGGTGAAGCCCGCGTCGTCCACGGCCTTGGGCCGGATGACGATCCGCGTGGCCTCTTCCTTGGGCTTCGCGGCCCGCGCCTTGGCGACCAGGTCGGCGAGCGCGAACGACAGCTCCTTGAGCCCGATGTGCGCGACGGCGGACACCTCGAAGACCCGGTACCCGCGAGCCTCCAGATCCGGCCGGACCATCTCCGCCAGATCCTTGCCGTCCGGTACGTCGATCTTGTTCAGGACGACGATGCGGGGACGGTTGTCGAGGCCGCCGTACTCGCGCAGCTCGGCCTCGATGACGTCGAGGTCGGAGACGGGGTCGCGGTCGGACTCCAGGGTGGCGGTGTCGAGGACGTGCACGAGCACGCTGCACCGCTCCACGTGGCGCAGGAACTCCAGGCCGAGGCCCTTGCCCTGGCTGGCGCCGGGGATGAGTCCCGGCACGTCTGCGATGGTGTAGACGGTGGACCCGGCGGTCACGACACCCAGGTTCGGGACGAGGGTGGTGAAGGGGTAGTCCGCGATCTTCGGCTTGGCGGCGCTCAGCACGGAGATGAGGGACGACTTGCCGGCGCTCGGATAGCCGACCAGCGCCACGTCGGCGACGGTCTTCAGCTCCAGGACGATGTCGTGCAGATCCCCCGGCTCGCCGAGCAGCGCGAACCCGGGCGCCTTGCGTCGCGCGGACGCCAGCGCCGCGTTGCCGAGCCCGCCCCGGCCGCCCTGCGCGGCGACGTACGACGTGCCGTGCCCGACCATGTCGGCGAGCACATTGCCCGCCCTGTCCAGCACGACCGTGCCGTCCGGCACCGGCAGGACCAGGTCCTGGCCGTCCTTGCCGGAGCGGTTGCCGCCCTCGCCGGGCTTGCCGTTGGTGGCCTTGCGGTGCGGGGAGTGGTGGTAGTCGAGCAGCGTGGTCACGGACTGGTCGACGGTGAGGATCACATCGCCGCCGCGCCCGCCGTTGCCGCCGTCCGGGCCGCCCAGCGGCTTGAACTTCTCACGGTGGACGGAGGCACAGCCGTGACCTCCGTTACCCGCGGCGACGTGCAGCTCGACGCGGTCCACGAAGGTGGTCATGGGTTGTGCCTCCAGTTACGTACGGGAATGTCTTCTGATCAACACGCGAAAGGCGGACCCGCTTCCCGTGAGGGAAGTGAGGTCCGCCTCGCGAAAGCTTCCGATCAGGCGACCGGAACGATGTTCACGACCTTGCGGCCACGGCTGGTGCCGAACTCCACCGCACCGGCCTGCAGCGCGAACAGCGTGTCGTCGCCGCCGCGGCCGACGCCGGAGCCCGGGTGGAAGTGGGTGCCGCGCTGGCGGACCAGGATCTCACCCGCGTTGACGACCTGACCGCCGAAGCGCTTCACGCCGAGCCGCTGGGCATTGGAGTCGCGACCGTTCCGGGTGGACGATGCGCCCTTCTTGTGTGCCATTTCTCCTCAGTCCCTTACTTCGCGGCCGCGGGGATCTCAGTGACCTTGATCGCCGTGTACTGCTGGCGGTGGCCCTGACGACGGCGGTAGCCGGTCTTGTTCTTGTAGCGCAGAATGTCGATCTTCTGGCCCTTGTGGTGGTCCACGACCTCGGCCTGGACCTTGATGCCGGCCAGCACCCACGGGTCGCTGGTCACAGCGTCGCCGTCGACAACGAGCAGGGTCGAGAGCTCGACCGTGTCGCCAACCTTGGCGGTGGAAATCTTGTCAACCTCAACGATGTCGCCGACAGCAACCTTGTGCTGGCGACCACCGCTGCGCACGATGGCGTACACGCGGATCTCACTCTCTCGCTCGGGAACGGCACCCCCGCAGTCCAGCCGCCCGGCAACAGACACGGACGGCCTCTCCCAGCCACCGAGGTACCGGGAGGAAGAGGTTTACGGGGATGTGGCACGTCAGTCGACACGCCGACGGTCAAGGTTACGGGGCCCGGCTTGAGGGGTCAAACCGGAGCGGGCGACGCCGACCAGCGCCGGCTCCGCCCTCTGCGCCACGGCGGCCCCACCGGAGACGTGTCCGGTGGGGCCGCCGCTCAGGAGACGCAGGGCCGGCTGTCAGCCGCGGTCGAGGATTTCGTCACCCGCCGCCTTGACGGCGGCGAGCGTTTCGTCGTCCACGACGAGCGGCGCCGCGAGCGTTTCGACCCACTGGCGCAGCTCCGCCTCCGACAGGTCCCGCCACTGCGGATGCAGGGCGGCCCGCCTGGCCACGAGGGGCCAGCGGTGAGGGTGCTCGGCGAGCCGATACCAGTCGGCCTGCGCGTTCGCCTTCCCCGGAGTCGAACTCGCCCGCAGTCCCGAGATCAGGCCGTCCCGAAGGTGATGGAGCGCCGTCGCGTACACCGGACTGCCATTGAGCAGCGCCGAGTCGTCGGCGAGCTCGAACTTCAGCTCGATGCCGGCGCGGAGCAAAGCTTCCACCTCGGCAAGGCTGTCGAACTCGACGCGTGCGGACATCAGAACGGATTCCTTCCGTGGAAGAGGACGTTCGCAGCCGGAATCTTCAGTGATCCTCTGGTGATCAACTCGTTCGGTTGCGACCCCGGACGAAGCTCGACCCCCTGTGGCATCCGGAAGGCGAACACGAAGTCGGCCTTTCCGCGATACATCGGGTTGCCGATGAAGATGTTCTGTTCGATCTGCGCCGGACCGCCGATCTCCTGCGTCACGTGGACCTTGCCCGCGGAGTTGGCACCGATCTTGAGGCTGCCGTCCTCGGCCATGATTCCGGCGTGGCCCTCCTCGCTCGTGTAGTGGAAGTACACGTCGTCATCGAGGTTCTCGACGACGTTGTCGACGTCGTGGGTCTCCTCGTTGCCGCAGTTGTGCACGAGCAGAGGCGTCGTACCGGCCGACACATAGTACGTGTGGACGTCCTCGACCGTCAGGTCGTGCGTGCGCTGGCGCTTGTCGAAGGCGCGGACGGCCGTGAGTTCGACCGAGTCGCCGTCGGCGGTGTGCAGGCGCATGCCCGGCTTGAGGTAACCGGCCTCGATCCACGCCTGCTCGGAGTCCGACCAGAAGGGGTGGGTCGTGGTGGAGACCAGGGACTCGGTCTGGCCGGACCTGCCCTTGATCGTCAGGTCGACGAAGTGCTTGTCGTCCTCGGTGACGATCGTGCCGACGACCTCACGAACCGTCGTCTTCCCCGTCACCGGGTCGGTGACGGTGATGCTGTCGCCGAGCTTCACCTGCTCGATCGGCTTGGTCTTGCCGTTGGCGAGCAGCACCTTCGTGCCCGGCAGGAAGCTGTGCTTCCCCTTGACGGGGCAGGAGCCGCCCTCCTCGTTCTTCTTCCGTTTCTTGAGGGTCTCGGCCGCCTTCTTCTTGGCGTCCTTCAACTTGTTGGAGGCCTTGGCGAGCCCGGCTCTCGCCTTGCCCACCGCCTTGTTGGCCTTCCACAGGTCCTTGGCCCCGCCGATCAGGTCCCCGACCAGGCCGGTGACCCGCTTGGCGAGTTTCAGGCCCTTGGACCAGTTCCACGGGGCGCCGTACTTGGCGAGGATCTTGCCCGCCAGGCCGCCCGCGAAGCTGCCGGCGACGTTGAGCAAGGTCTCACCGCAGGCACCGACGTCACCAGTGGAGATGCAGTCCAGGGCCGCGTCCACGCCCAGGATGTCCCGGACGATCTTGACGAGGGCCTTGCCCGCGGACTTGATGCGCTGCTTGGCCGCGGACTGCTGTCCTTGGGCCTGCGTGACGTTCCAGGACGCCTGGTCCTTTTCGGACTCCGCCTTCTCTACGTCCGTCTTCGGGAAGTAGGGCTGGCCTCCGCGACACTCGATCAGACCCTCCCGGCACTCCGGGATGATCATGCCGCTGGGGTCGGCGTGCGTGACGGGTGAGTTGTTCGCGTAGGTGTAGCCGTTGATCTGCTGCGGCTGGGTCGGGTCGATGACCGGATCGACCGAGATGAACTTGCCGATCACCGCGTCGTACTCGCGCGCCCCCAGGTGGGTCAGGCCGGTCGAGGCGTCGATGGTGCCGCCGACGTAGCCCTTCTCACCCGGCCAGGTGCCGGTCTTCGCACCTCGCTCGACACCGAAGGGGTCGAAGCGGCGCTGGCTGATCGCGCCGGTCGCGGCGTCGATCGCCACCTCGCCCGTGCCGTGGTGGTCGGACGCGATGAAGGACACCTTACTCGCGGTACGGACCGCGACAGTCTGTCCGGCGTACTCGTAGTAGCGGGTGGCCTCCTTCTTCGTGCCGTCGGCCGACAGCTTCAGCTCGGTGCCGGGCAGGTACACGGTCGTGCCCGACGTGTCCTTGCGCACCAGGCGGTTGCCGGAGGCGTCGTACACGTAGCTGGTCTTCGAGCCGTTCGCCTCGGTGACCTCGCTGACCTTCCCCCCGTCGTTCCAGAGCAGGGACTGGGCGTTGCCGCCGATGGTCCGCTTGGTGGTGTTGCCCGCGTCGTCGTACTCGTACGTCGACTGCCGGTCACCGGTCGGGGTCTTCTCAACGATCTTGGTGACCTGGTGCGGCCCGTCACCGAGGGCGCCCGCGGCGCCGTACTCGTAGGTACGGGTGATGTTCTTCGCAGCGTCGAGGCCGGTGTCGTGAACGGTCTCCGTGACACGGTTGCCGATGGCGTCGGTCTCGTACGACTTCCAGTACGGGGCCGGGCCGTCCAGGGCGCTCGAACCGGCCGCGGAGTCACAGGCAGCCGGTCCGGTGCCGTCCACCGGGGTGGTGGAGCCACGGGTGCCGGTGCCGGCCGCGGTCGTCGCGGTGGCCGCCGGGGTCCAGGCGTCCTTCAGCCGCTGGCGGCTGTCGTAGGCGAAGCACTGGACGTCCGGTGAGGCGGAGTTCGCGGTGTCCGCGATGGACAGGACGTTCCCGGCCTGGTCGTAGGAGTACCGGGAGTCCTTGGCCGGGGCGGTCGCGCCGTAGACGTCGACCACCGAGCGGGTCAGGCGGTCGGTGCCCTTCTCGTAGTTGTAGGTCTGCCAGACCTTCTTGCCGCTGCCCGTGGACAGCTCCAGCTGCTGCACGAGGCTCTTGCCGGAGTAGACGGTGTTGGTGACGTACGAGGTGGTGCCCGTCATCGTCATCGGACGCTGCAGATTGTCGTACGTGAAGGTCAGGACCTCCGCCGGCAGGTCGCCGATGGCGGGCAGACCGGTGCTCTGGACCGTGCCGTCCCGGTTGTAGGAGGAGCTGAAGACGTACGTGCCGGCCAAGGAGCCCTGCGAGGCAGGAACCTGGTAGGCGGTCTTCAGGGGACGGTAGAACTCGTCCATCGATTGGACGGCCGTGGCGAAGTACTCCGTCGCGGAGACGTAGCTGAGGTGGCCGTACGCCTGGCCCAGCCAGCCCGCCTTGTCGTACTTGATCTCGCTCAGCTTGGTGCCGGTGTCGGCGTCGCCTTGCCAGGTGGTGAGGACGCGGCCGAGCTTGTCGTAGACCATGGTGGTCTTCTTGTTCCGCCCGTCGTACGTCACGACCGGCCGGTCAAGCTCGTCGTACTCCGTGCGCGAGGTTCCCGAGTCGGGGTCCACCGCCTTGGTCTTGCGGCCCAGCCGGTCGTACTCGTACCGCCAGACGTTGTTCTTGGCGTCGGTGACCGTCTCGAGCAGGCCGGCCGTGGTGTACGTGTACTTCGTCGAGTCGTACGGCACACCCGCGGCGGGCGAGGCGCCACGGTAGTGGCGGATCTCGGAGACGTTGCCCTGGCCATCGGTGATGGTCGTGGTGGGCACGCCGCCGGTCGGCGGGTCGACGTGGGTCAGCTCGCCGTCGTAGGTCGTCGTGCTCCGCCATTGCTCCGCGCCGCCGACCGCGAGGATCTGGGCGGTGGTGCGGCCCAGGCCGTCGTACTGGAACAGGCTCTGCTGGCCGACCTGGCCGTTGCTCACGAGCAGCAGCTCGTCCGATGCGGTTCCGGAGGCGTTGTAGGTCGCGTTGGTCTTCCTGATGTTGCCCGTGCCGTCGTACCAGGTGTCGGCGACCATACGGGTGCCGTCCGCACCCTCGGTCTGGATCTGGCGCGGCCTGAGCAGGGAGTCGTAGAGCTGGTACTCGGCGCCGTAGGAGCCGTCGTTCTCGATCTTCTCGGTCTTGATCGAGGTGACCTTGTCCTTGCGGACGTTGTACGAGTACTTGATGCTCGGCGTCTGGGTCGAGGTCCGGTCCGCCAGCCACACCGAGGTCAGACGGCCGAGCGCGTCGTACGCGAGGTCCGTCCGCTTGCCGTTGGGGTCGGTCTGGCCCTTGGACATGCCCCAGGCGGGCTCGTAGTCCGTGGTGGTGACGTGACCGGCGGCGTTGGTGACGGTGGCCTTCGTCAACAGGCCGTTGGTCTCGGTGTAGGCGGTCTTCGTCTCCTGCGTCGTGCCCTGCTGCTTGGCGTCCTTCTGGGACAGCGGACGGCCGAAGGCGTCGTAGGTCGTGGTACCGGTGACCTGGTACGTCGCCGTGGTGCCGTTGTGCGACGTCATGCGCTCGGTCTTCGTGGAGTCACCCTTGGTCGGGGCCGCTCCAAATGCGCCGCCGTCGTAGGAGACGCGCTCGTCCGCGAGGACCTGGGTCCTGCGGTCGGGTGTGGTCGCGCACTTCACGGACACGGACTCACTGCGCGCGGGCAGCGCCAGGAGGTTCTTCGCCGTGTTGTCCGCGTACGTGGTGCGGGTGCAGGTGTCGTCCTTGGTGGTGGAGACGTCACCCTGGTCGTCGACCGTCAGCACGCGGCCGGTGCCGTTCGACGTGTCGTACGTGGTGGTGGACTTCGTCTCCAGCCAGGTCCCGTCGGACTGCAGGTTGAAGCCGCGGCCGGTCTGGGAGCGCACGATCACAGCGTGGGTGGTGCCCCAGGTCCGGGTCTGGGTGGCCGTGTAGTGCTTCCACGGGGTCTGGACGGACTTGGAGACCAGCTTGGCGCCGTCGTACGTGGCGACCTCCAGCTGGTGTCCCGTGAACTCCTCCGAGTCCGTGTACGACGCCCCGGTGGAGTCCTTGACCGTCACCGAGCGCGCGTTGCCCGCCGGGTCCTTGTCCCCGTCCATGCCCTGCATGAACGTGTAGTCGACGCGGGTCTTCTGGACGTCAGCCGTGCCGCTGGTGACCTTGACCTTGCCGTAGCCCTGCCAGCCGCCCCAGGTGAGGTACTTGGCGTCGGTGATGCCGTCCGGCTTCGCCTTACGCCAGGCCGCGTCGCCCTGGTAGTCGTAGCGGGTGACCATGCCGTCGTTGCCGCCGGTGCGGTCGGTCTCGATGACCGCCGACACGACGTACTTGTGGAACCAGTCGGTGATCGGCTCCAGGTAGCCCGGCGGGGCCCACTTGACCGGGTAGCAGCGCTTGGTCGACTCGCCCGGCTTGGGGAGGGTCGCCTTGGTGCAGTCGGTGGGGGCGTAGTTGACGTCGAGCTGGGCGCCGGTCTCGCTGAGGACCATCGACAGACGGAAGCGGTGGAAGGGCGCGATGTTGTCGCCGATCGCGTCGACGCGGTTGGCGAGCGTCTCGCCGAACAGGTCGACGGAGGGCAGCTTCACGGCGGTGCCGGCGCGGCCCTCGTGCTCGATCTTCGACAGCCACAGGGTCTTGGAGTCGTCGCCGTTGTCCGTGAACAGGTGCGTCAGCCTCCAGGCGTCCACGTCCTGGTAGTTGGTGGCGTCCTTGCGCATCTGGGTGACGACCGACGTCAGCCGCTTGGTGGTGAAGAACGTCTGGACGGGCGAGGTGCACTTGGTGCCCGACTTGCACTCCTGGTCGACCGGGACGTCCGGCCAGTGGGCGGCGTTGGCCTTGGTGCGCTTGCTCTCCGCGCAGTCGAAGTCGGCGGTGGGCAGGCAGCGCTCGGCGGTGTTGAAGACGATCCGGGCCGGGGCCTTGGCCGCGTAGACCTTGGTGTCCTGCTGGCCGTAGTCGATGCGCTTCAGCCAGCCGCCGCGGTGGTACGCGGTGCCGTTGACGTCCGTCTTCCCGTTCAGCGCGTAGTAGTTGGTCTCGCGCTCGTAGAAGTAGGACATCACGTTGCCGTGCGTGTCCTTGACGTAGTCCAGGCTCCAGCGCCAGGCCTGCTGGCAGTGCGCGCTGGTGAAGGTGGCGTTGTAGCAGGGCTCGCCGGAGTCGTCACCGAAGACGGGGGCCGTCCAGACGGAGTTGGTCTCCTCGTTGCCCGTGGCCCAGCCCGGCAGGCGGTTCAGGCCGAAGTAGTACTCCGTGCCGTCCGAGGTGGTGATCCGCCAGTGCTCGCCCTTGTCGTCGGCGCCGCCGTTGTCGCCGTTGGTGGCGCCGGTCAGCCGCTCGACCTTGCTGCCGTCGTCGGACGACATGTGCCACTTGCCGGTGGTGTCGTCCTTGACCAGCTCACCGGCCGAGCCGTTGAGCATGACCGTGGCGTTCTCGAACGCCCAGCACTGCTCGCCGGAGTTGTCGTGGCCGTCCTCGGAGCAGGGCTTGTAGCGGCGCTCGATGTAACCGGCGTCGTAGGAGAAGCCCTCACCGATCCAGGAGCCCTGGTTGTTGGTGGCGGAGGTGCGGCCGTCCGCCGACTGGGAGGAGTAGCCGAGACCGACGGTCGGCGTCAGGCCGCCCGGGGTCGGAACGGACCGGAAGGGATAGTTCCAGTTGAACGCGCCGGAGGAGGTGGCGACGCTCCAGCTGGACGAGGGGGCCAGGGCCGTCGCCTTGTAGGTGCCCTGGGCGCTGGACGGGCCGGCCGCGACGGCGACCAGCGAGGTCGCCTCCGCCGCCATGGTGGAGACACCCTCGGCCGGAGCCGGGGCGGCGGTCACGTCGGCGGAGACGGTGCCCGTCTTCCTGTCGTTGACCGTGGGCAGCACCTTGGGCTGCTCGGGACACTCCTTGCTGCCCGGCACCGCGACGGTGGCGCACGCGGGGAGCTGCACCAGCTGCAGGCGGGAGGCGTAGGAGCCGCCGAAGCCCTCGGCGAATTCCGAGTAGTCGACGGTCAGCCGGACCTTCGCGGCCCGCTCGGAGCCGTCCGCGCGCTCGACGCCGAGGAGGACGCCGGCGCCGAGCTGCGCGGCTCGCTTCGGGTCGAGGACGTCGACGCGGACCTTGTCGGCGGTCTGCGCGGCCTTGACCTTGGCCTTGGCCTTGCCGACCTTGACCGGCAGGCCGCCCGCTTCCGCGGTGGCCCCCAGCTTCACCTCGGCGCCGCCCTGCTCGGGCCACACCGCCTTGTCGAGCCCCTTGACCGCGGCCTTGCGCGCCGGGTCGGAGGGGCGGGACTTGGCTTTCGCGGCGGATCCCTTGGCGGGATCGCCGTCGTCCTGGACGCCGGGGCGGCTGGTGCGGCCCCGGTCGCCGTCGTCGAGCACCACTGCCTGGACCGACGACGCCGACAGTGCGAGCGAAAGCCCGATCACCGTCGCGACGACCGTCTGTCTGGGCATGCGGCTGCTCAGTGAGCGGCCACGGAAGAGCATCGGACAACTCCCTGATCGGAGGAGAACGTCATGGCGTCATGGGAAAGAAGGGGTGTGGGGGGGGGGGGGGGGGCCCGCCCACCCCCGAAGTTAAAAAGGGGGGCGTGAAGGGGGGCGGCGGGAGCCCCCCCCACGGCAGGACCCCCCGCAGGGG